>JAZDLY010000120.1:0-33883 GCA_043801485.1 Candidatus Omnitrophota bacterium
CATGCGTTTTAAAAATATATTCCGCGTTCTTTTGATCGCCCTGGTCTGGTGGCGCCCATTCTTGAGCGCTTCTGCCTATCCTTATGAAGATACTGTCTATTCGCTGGCCCTCCTCGCTGTCGCTTTTTTAGCGCTGGGCAAAACCACAAAACTTTTCCAACGTCCCTCTGTCTCTCTGCACATGATCCTATTGATCTTGGCCATATATTTTTCCACGATTTTTTCTGCATCCCAAGAAATAAGTTTCGCTTTATTCTATCAATGGGCCGTGCTCATCGTGGTCTTTTTCGCCGTTGCCGGCTTGCCGGAAAAATTCAAACGGATGACCGTCGGCATGTTGTGGGTCAACAGCGGCTGCATTGGCATCTATGCCCTCTTCTGGCTTCTCAAGGGTACATTTTACACTCTCGATATGTTGATGAAAAACGGTATCCGTTGGGCCTTTGCCTACGAGTATCTCTCGCGCGGCAGGTCCTTTGTGCCCTTTGTCCTTCCGTCTTCCCTGGCGAGCTATTGCATCCTCTTATTGCCGCTCAGTGTCGCCTTTCTCTATGCGCCCGGTCCAACAACCCTGCGCTCTCCTGCCAAAATAAGTGTCCGAAACGTTTGTTCGCTCGTTATTTTCCTGGCTCTGGCCCTAACATTGATTACCACTCAATCGCTGGGAGCTTTCCTGAGTCTGGGTATTGCCTTAATTATTTTTGCGCTTGGCCAACGAAATAAGTCTGTTCAAAAAGCAACACTCATCGGCCTTTCGGTTTGCATCGTCTTCGGCCTCATTGCCCTTTTTATCAGAAACACAAATGTCCATGCATTCAATCTGCCGATGGTTTCTCTGACACAGCGCCTGGCCTACTGGCGGCATGCCTTGACTGTGATCGCCCAAGAACCGCTCTTTGGTCATGGAATCGGCAACTATCCATTTTTCCACGGTTCTTCCCCCCACAACTCATACCTTCAGATGTGGGCAGAAACAGGAATCCTCGGATTCATTGCTTTTGTTGGCATTGCCTATCATAGCCTTAAGATAGACCTCACAGGCCTCCTGAAACCGCAACGCACTTATTATCAAGCGCTATGGCTTGGAAATCTCGCCATTCTCATTCACAACTTAGTTGATTTTTCGCTGATGCAGCCGGAAGTAGCGCTGCAGTGGTGGGTGATTGTCGCCCTGCTGGCGAGTGCAACGAACGGGGCTAGGACAAAAAATGTTTGCGCCAGTGATCAAGGCTCAGGCGGTCCGGCGGGCTCAGAGCCAGAGCAACAGCCATAGCCAGCAAGCCAAAATCCCTGATTTCCACGATATCCTGGACGAAAAGAAGAATGAGGATCGCAACAATCTGACAGGCGGCGATCCAGGAAAAAAAACACAAGAACAAGCCTGCGATCAAGCAGCAACCAGTGATGATCTCTGCGGCGCCAGCCAGAGCAATGCTGGCGTTGACGCTCCAGGGCAGGTACGAAAAAAAGGCCATATTCTGCATGGTCTGAGCCCACTCGTCTCCCCGGAATTTCCCGATTCCGAAAACCAGAAAAACAATCCCCAGCCCCAGGCGCAACACCAAAACACTCACTTCATTTTTAGGCAATATCTTTTTCATGCCGTGAGAAAATTTCAACCTCATTACTGAGGAGAGACTTGTTTGTTTTCGTTCGGAGCAGGATGTTTGGAGGCCGAGCGGGCATGGATCCCCCTCGCTTCAAGTCGGGGAGAGCGAGGCCGAAACTCAAGCGAAGACTTTCCTCGCAGGGGAAAGTCGAGCGGTCCTGCGAGGAATGAAAACAAACAAGTCCTGCTTTAGATGAATTAGTCCCGTGTTCCGCGGGATTTCACTAAATAATACACAAAGGTGTTCAAACCCTCGAAACAAAAATAATCACGCCCAACAACAACGTCAAAATACCCAACACGCGGTAGTTGGTATCGGAAAGATTCCACCAGCGATGGTTCCTGATCTTTGCGATCGGCGTCATGAAGATATAAACAGCGGCCCCGACTTCAGCCAAACCCAAAAGCACGATCAACCATCCCAAGATGCTGCGCGAAACAGCCAGTAGAAGAAGAATACCCACAAAAAGTGCGATCACCGCCGCGATGCGGGGTTCCTTCATGTTGAGAAATCGATGAGCCACCTTCATCATTTTTTTCGGCCACAAGATCAAGCCAATCCCTTTAGCCACTATCACAAGGCTGATCAACAACAGAAAAAATCCCATACACACCCCCTTTTGCTTACCGCTTATAAGTTCCCATTAATATTGCCTCAGCAAGAATATGCCTCTCCATCGCCCTCACCAAAGCTTCCTTGGTCACGTGCCCTTTGAGATCCAACACTGTATCTAACGCGTAGAGTTTGAAAAAATAACGATGGGGTTTGCCGGGCGGAGGACAAGGTCCACCATAACCAAGTCGACGAAAATCGTTTACCCCCTGCCGGCTGCCATCCGGCAGCGTTTGTTCCAACGAAACGCCCTCCGGAAGACTGCGCGCATCAGAAGGAATATTATAGAGAACCCAATGAACCCAGGTGCCCATCGGCGCATCGGGATCGTCGCAAATAAGCGCGAAGCTTTTTGTCTCGGACGAAACATCCTGCCAACTCAAAGCAGGAGAAGCGTCCTTTCCTTCGCATGTGTGCGGACGCGGAATTTCCTTCCCTTGTTCAAAAGCCAAACTCTTCAACTCTAAAGCCATGGCGCCGCCTGCGCAGAAAACCAATAAAAACAGAACCAACAGAAAAATTACCCGTATCTTGATCATGGTCAAACCGCTTTTTCTCAAAGCTATCTTACCACCAAAGGGGCTTGCCCCACAAGTATCTTTAGCCATTCCAGACCAGGCGATCGTATTCTTTGATCATCCGGACTGTGTTGAAATTACCCGCCTGGACGAGACATTGCACCATCATGTCAATCCAGGGAGACTGATTCTGCAAAACGCCGTCTTTGCGAATCCCATAGTAGGACCGCATCATTTCTTCCAGGGAAGCGTAGAGCGCCTTTGAATCTTGCTCAAGCCTCAGCTGCAGCTGATCCGTAAAGGCCCTGCCCTCGTCCTCGTAACCGAAAAATTTTCCGATGCCTGAATCACGCGCCTCGATCACCCAACCGTCGAGCGTGCTCAATTGCACCACACCATTGGCGATGGCTTTCATGCCGCTGGTGCCGGAGGCTTCGTACGGCGGCAATGGATTGTTGAGCCAGATATCCACGGAGCTGACCAAAAGCTTGGCCATGGTGGTATCGTAATTCTCCAGCATCATGATTTTCAAGGCGCCGTCGGAGCCGTCGGCCTTGTCGATGATATTCATGATGTCGTTGATGTACGTAAAAGCGAGACTGTCATTGGGATGCGCCTTGCCGGCATAAAGAATCTGCAGGGGACCAATCTGCCGGGTCAACTCGGCCAGACGTTTCATATCCTGAAAGATTAAACTCGGCCTCTTGTAGGCGGCGATCCGCCTTGCCCAGGCGATCGTCAACACATCCTCTTTGACCTGCCAGCGATGCAGGATCTGCGCCAGTTTCTTTTTGTTGGCCTGGTGGGCTTCCCAGAGTGCTGTTCTGAATTTTTCATCGTTTTTCAGAGACACCACATTCTTCAAAAGCATCGGGTCGGCCTCTACGTCCCCCAGGACATTCTTGAATTCCCTCAAGACACTCAGGATCGGCTCGGAAACCCACGTCAAAAAATGAATGCCGTTGGTGACGGACTTGATCTTTTCTTTTTGCGCCGGGAACTGCAAGCGCATGACTTCGCCGTGTTTTCCAGACACCGTGTTGATGCTGCGCGAGGTATTCATAGCCAGTACCGTCAGATTCACCGTCGTTTTTCCCTCCAGGCCAAAATGTTTGACGATCTCCACGTCTTCTGGCTTGAGCATGCGTTCCACATCCATAAGGGCAAACCGATCGTGTCCGGCAGGAACAGGGGTGTGACAGGTATAGACAAACTGGCTCTTGAGCGCCTCGGCCTCTTTCGTCTTCTGACCGCGCGCCTTTTGGACAAAAGCAAACGCGGCATGCCCTTCGTTCAAATGATGCAGCCGCACAGAATACCCCAACGCCTCCAGGGCCTTGATGCCGCCCATGCCGAGAATCAAACGCTGGAGCAGACGCGCATCCAGGTCATCGCTGCGGTAAAGGCGATCCGTCAATTTTTTGGTGGCTTGGTCGTTCTCTTCGACGTTGGAATCCAGCAAAACCAGCGGAACCACATGGTCACGCTTGGCGTTGAACGCATAATATTTCCACAATCTTAAAACAATCGTGCGGTCTTTGAGCTCGAGCTTAATTTTATCTTCCAGCGGAACCAGACCCGGAAAAGCCGTCGGATCCCATTTCATCTCCTCCGGCAACTGTCCGAATTTAAACCAGAAACGCTGCTTGAAATATCCTTTGTTCCAGAGGACACCAATGGCAACAGCATTAAGACGCAGGTCTGCCATGGTCTTGATTGTATCGCCGGCAAGCACCCCCAAGCCACCGCTGTAAATCGGCAGATCCAGGAGATTCTCGAACTCTAACGAAAAGAGGTAATCGGCAATACGCTGATTGGAAAAAATTTCGTTCTCGGTGAGCTTGTTGACCGCAGGTACAAGACGGGCTGTTTGGAAAACATTGTAGACGCTGGTGGCCAGGCCGTACTCCATCGAAAAATAGGCTATTGCTCCCTGTCGACGGAGCCTCGCTTCTGCTTCCAGGATGCCGCCGACAGGGAAACCAAAATAAAGATCATCGTGGACGTCGGCCAGATAACGCGCCTCGTAATCCTTGATCTTGGCAAATTTTAAAAGTTCACTGGGCTGGCTCAAGGGTCTTTTCCTCGATACGGATCTCTGAAAGTTTATCCTGCGGGTCAAAGACTAAGTAGACTTTCGCCGTATCGAAATATTCTGTCGGGGCACGATACAGGAATGTCTGCGGAGACGTCGCCAGCACCGGCTCGCCGTAGCGTCGGATGATCTCCGCAGAAGAAGTGCCTGTTGCCAGGCGCCCGTCTTTGACATCCTTCCACAAGAGGTCGAATTTCTTTTCTTGTTGGTCAACCAGGCGCTGCTGAGCTTTCTGTTCATCCCCTAATGCCATCAGGGTCCTTAAGGGCTGGCTGCAACCGGCCAAACCAACCAAGAGACAACAAAAATATAACCAGAAACAAATGGAATAATATTTTTTCATCGCTTCACCTTTTTGTTTTTTAAAACAGCGTGGACAAATTCCCGGAACAACGCGTGGGCGCGATCCGGTTTTGACTTGAATTCCGGATGGAACTGAACAGCCACGAACCAGGGATGGTCTTTGAGTTCGACGATTTCCGCAAGCATTCCGTTGGGAGAAAGCCCCGAAACCACCAAACCATGTTTCTCCATCAGGGTTTTGTATTTGGTATTGAACTCATAGCGGTGCCGATGACGCTCGGAGATCAAGTTTGTTTGATAAGCCGCGTGGGCGCGGGTTCCTTTTTTAATCCTGGCCGGATAAGCCCCCAGCCGCATGGTCGCTCCTTTGGTTTGTATTTTTTTCTGTTCCTCCAAAAGGCTTATCACCGGATGCGGCGTGTGTTTGTTGAATTCCGTGGAATTGGCCTTCTTCAACCCGCAGACATTTCTTGCAAACTCAATCACGGCGGTCTGCATCCCCAAACAAATCCCAAAATAAGGAATGCGCTCGCGCCGGGCATATTCTATGGCCGCAATCTTACCCTCGATGCCGCGGTATCCGAACCCTCCAGGCACGAGAATCCCGTCGATGCCCCCAAAAATCTGATTCAAGCTCCCTGACCGGAGGTCTTCGGAGTCAATCTTAACAATATCCACCCGCGCCTTGTTGGCAAGCCCCCCATGCACCAGGGCTTCATAAATCGATTTGTAGGCATCCTGCAGCGTGATATATTTTCCAACGACGGCAATCCGACACGTAGCGTACGGATTCTTGAGCACATCCACCACGTCGCGGCCCCAGGACCGCAGATCCCTTTTGCCTTTTTGGCATTCAGCTGCAAGGAATTCAGGATTAAGTCATCGAGACCGTTTTCCTTAAAGAGCAACGGCACCTCGTAAATATTTTTGACATCGAGCGCCTCAACGACCGCATCCTCATGCACATTGCAAAACAGGGCAATTTTTTGCTTGAGCTCTGCCGAAATCGGCCTCTCGGACCGGCATAAAAGGATATCCGCCTGGATCCCGATCTCCCGAAGCTTTCCAACGCTGTGTTGCGTTGGTTTTGTCTTGATTTCGTCCGCTGCGCGGATATAAGGAATCAGAGTCACGTGAATGCTCAAAGCATTGGCAGGCCCCAGTTCCTGCTTGAGCTGCCGGACCGCCTCCAAAAACGGAAGGCTTTCAATGTCACCAACCGTGCCTCCGATCTCGACAATCACAATGTCCGGCCGGCCTGCGGATAATCTTTTGAGGCCGCTTTTGATCTCATCGGTGATGTGCGGCACGACCTGAACCGTCTTGCCCAGATAGACGCCGCGACGTTCTTTGGAAATGACGGAAAAATAAATTTTCCCGGTGGTGATATTATTGTCCCGACCCAGCTTAGCGTGGGTAAAGCGTTCGTAGTGACCAAGGTCTAAGTCTGTTTCGGCTCCGTCGTCGGTCACATAGACCTCACCGTGCTGAAAAGGATTCATGGTCCCAGGGTCAACATTGATGTAAGGATCGCACTTCACCAGGGCCACTTTCAGGCCCCGTGACTCCAGGATCTTGCCGATGGAAGCACTTGCAATGCCCTTGCCCAGACTTGAAACAACACCGCCGGTTACGAAGATGTATTTGGTCATAAATGGACACGGGTACCGACGTTTCTGGCGCCGATACCCGGAATCTTATCAATGCGTGCAGCCATAAAAAATTTTTTACGTTTCCACAAAGTTTAACTTTATCATGTTCCCAGCCCCAAGTCAACACAGAAGATCAGAATGAAACCGTCATGCCGTCGGCCGCAGCTATGACATCCACACCTGTCTCCCACCCAATTTGCTTGGCCAGAAGATGGGGCTTGGCCGCCAGCATACTCATGCCGAAATGCGTCAGAATGACCTTCGCCGGCCTTAAGGCCTCTATAATTCTCTTGGCATCCGCAAGACACAGGTGTTGAACACCCGACCGCGCCTGGTAAAAAACAACATTCAAAATTAAGACATCAGCTTTGAATTGGTCGATCAATCCGTCAAAATATTCCGTATCAGTCAAAAGCGCGATTGAGTTGCCTTTCAAAGAAAACTTCAAGCCATAGGTTTCACAGGAGTGACGCAGGCGCCCTGTTGTCTGAAACTCGAAATCTCCAACGGCATAATCTTTGTTTTCCGTCAAGACTTCAAGGCGTTCGATGAATCCCAGGGCATGCTTGAGGATCACCGGATCTGCCCCGAGGGCATCCTGCGGTACAAACACGGCCCCTCGTTTTTTGAATCCGCCTTCTGTCATAGCCTCGATCATGACATTGGCGTCATTGGCATGGTCGAGGTGGCGGTGCGTCAGGATAATGCCGTCGAGCGTAGTCGGGTCCAGCTTAGGTCTGGAGGCTGCGCAACGCACAATGCTCCCCGGCCCGGGGTCAATCACAACATTGGTCTTGCCAGCACGCACCCATAGGCCGCCCGATGCCCTGAGTTGCTTGATCATGACAAACCGCGCCCCGGCGGTCCCCAGGAATTTAATCCAGGTTTCGCTGGCTGTTTTTTTGCTCATATGCGAAACATGAGGTATTCGACGTCGCTCATAACTTCAATCCCATTTTTCTTCAAGCAAGCCGCCGCAACGCCGAATCCCGGCTTCAATTTTTTTGAAAAATGGCCGTCATGAATCAGGCCGCAACCGCACGACGGACTTTTGGATTTCATAATGGCTTTTTTGATCTTGTATTTTTTGGCCAGCTCCAGGGATTTCTTTGCCCCTGTTATGGAAACCCCACGGGCATACCCGTGGTACCTCAATGATCCACGACTCGTAAGATATGGCAAAATTCCCCCGAGGAATTCTTTAGAATTCCCGGGACTAAGTCCTCGGAATTTCCGGAGGAAATTCCGAGGGTCTTCGACAATTTCACCATACTCGTCGGGATTATCCCGCCCACATTGTTCATCGGGCTTGTCCTATAGTGACATCCCGCCGAAGCCCTCTTTTCGCATTCATCCCCGCCACGATTCTTGGCGGGGTATTCTGCGAAGGCGGGACAAAATAAGACGTCACGTCAGCGCCATCCCGTGAGACAACGCGCGATGTTCCCTCTAAGACCGCAAAACCGTCATGGCCGGAAATCTCCGAAGGACTGTGGGGAACCTTCAATCCCCCAGAAACTCGGGACAAAAAAGAATCGCCTTTTGATCGCGCCGCATGCGGCTAAAGACGGTGTGCCGATTGTGGCTGCCGTCGTAAACGCAAGCCACACCGGCCAAACAGGCGCTTATGAGGATCTTTTCTTGAGCCATATTCGGGAAAGCTCCCGGGTGATCGATTCGCGTTGCACTAAATTCAGCTCTTGGCCAGCGTCCCCTTGATCGCCTTTGTGCCGTACCGCGGATCTTTTCGGCGGACCCAGCAAAAAATCCCCTGTGCCCATGATCCGCGCCCCGAGATTGCGCACAGAATAACCAAGTGCCCTGTCATCGGTCACGACAACAATTTGCCGAACACCGACAGACTGCGACACAAGCTCTTTGATCTTTTCATCTGCACTCTCGCCTTTTGTGAACACGACCTCAGAGTACTGCGTGGTCGCAAACCCAAAAACATCCGGCCGTCCGTCAAAAACAACAACAAGGCGATTGCGCGCCGACCCTTGAGGTCGCCTATGATCAAGATAACTCAAAAAAGCAGCGCGGTCCTCTTTGAGGGTTCTGTGGTCAAAGCGGCCGCTGCGTTTCATCGCGTTATAACCGTCGACGATATAGACAAGTGACATACGCGACTCCGCCTGAAAGCCCAAGGACCAAAAGAAACGCAAAGTTAGCCAAAGACAAGACAAACGCCTGACTTGCACTCAAACCGATGCGGGAAAACAAAAACACGCTTGATGCGTCACGCACGCCCAAGCCGCCGATTGAAACAGGAATCGATGAAAAAACCGTAATGGCAGGGACAAAAAGAAAGAAATACATCAGAGGAACGCGGACGCCGATGGCCAGCGCAACCCAATAATAGACAATGCAGATCCCCAGATGAATTAAAACCGACAGAAACCAGATCTGATACAACACTGTTCTTTGCCGCTTGTAGACAGAGGCTGCCTCGTGAATCTGGAAACAGTAATCTTTGATTTTTTTGAACGGCAACCATTGAAACAACATCCTGAAAAAAGGTTCCGAAAACATGATACCGGTCAAAAAAACGCTCAAGACCACCAAGACAAGCGCCCCCCAGGCAATGCTTGTGTCCTTAAGAATACCGGCGCCCAGGCAAATGGCAAAAATCAAAACCGTGATCAAACCAAAAAAACCGGCCAACCGATCCAGCATGACGGTGGCCAGGACTCCGCTGGAATGTCTTTTGGCATAACGGGCAATGTCCAGCGTGCGGACTGTATCCCCGCCGAGTGTACTGGGAAAAATCAGGTTAAAAAATAGTGAGGTCCCATAGGACAAACAAAGACGTCCTCTGTTGACCTGAATCCCGACCCCCTTCAAGAGCAGGCCCCAGCGCATAACCCCCAGACCATTCAACAACACAAACAGCACAAAAGCCAAAACAAGATACAAAGGATCCGATGTCTTGAAGGCATTGGCCAACGACCGCACGTCGGTCTTGACCAACAAAAAAATCAGCAACACGCCTGTGATGCTGATTCGTAAAATGAGAGAAGAAAGTTTTTTCAAGAAAATAAGGACATTGAGCGCTCATCCCGCGTTCCGCGGGATTTCGTTACAATGAACACTTTGGTGCTCAATTCGCTAAAACGTACACCAGGATGTTCATATCTTGTTCTCCAAGAAACGCATGGCGGCAAAAGCCGCGACCGCGCCGTCCGAACATGCTGTCACCACCTGATTCAGAGGCTTGAAACGGCAATCGCCGGCGGCAAACACGCCAGGAGATGAAGACTCCATGTTTTCATCGACAACCACGCATCCCTGAGCATTCAAATCGACAAAGCCTTTCAAAAACTGGGTAGCCGGCGCAAAACCGATAAAGATAAAAACGCCATCGCAGGACAAGAGGCTCTCTTGGCCTGTGCGGACGTCTTTGAGTTTCAATCCTTCTAAGCGCGTGCTCCCCACCATCTCGACCGGCACATATCCCAGTTGGAAAGAAATCTTGTCGTTCTTTCTGGCTTTTTCCTGGAGCACCGCGACAGCCCGCAAGGCATCCCGACGATGCAGGACCGTCACGTGCTTGGCAAACCGGCTTAAGTAGATGGCTTCTTCGATCGCCGCATTGCCGCCACCAACCACAACAATCGACTTGTCTTTAAAAAGCGGACCGTCGCAAGTAGCACAAAAAGAAACGCCGCGCCCCACAAATCGGTCTTCCCCCGGGATACCGAGTCTCTTGGGTGTGGCGCCCGTAGCCATAATGACACAGCGTGAATCGATCACATCCTTATGGCCGTCTGCGCTGGAAGTAAAGTGTGTCTTAAAAAGGCTATCCTGCAAGGCAAGTTTTTCAACCGCGACATCTTCCTCCATCTGGACACCTTCGAGCTCCTGGATCTGTTTCTTGAACATATCCACCCAGGCGCGCGAATTCATTTCATAGACACCGGGAAAATTCTCGATTGTCTCGGTCAATAAAACCTGGCCGCCCAACGAGAGTTTTTCCAAAACGAGCGTTTTGAGCTTCGAGCGTCCCGCATAAAGCGCGGCTGTCAGGCCCGCCGGTCCGCCGCCGATAACCACCACATCATAAATGTCTTTAGAATAACTCATGGTCCTTATTTTTCTTAAGGGCGCTCAGCTGTTTCCTGAGCTTCAACTTCTGCAACAGGCCGGCATAATCAACGATCAGGCGGCCGCGCAGATGGTCCATTTCATGCTGGATCGCGCGCGCCAGAAGGTCTGTTGCCCAGAAAGAAACCCTCTCGTTATTTTCATTGATCGTGGACACCAAAATCTTCTTGGCCCGTTTAACCAAGATATACACGCCGGGAAGGCTCAAACACCCCTCTTCCCTGACGTCGCTGCCGCTCTTCTTCAAAATGCGGGGATTGACCAGGCAAACGCCGCCTTCGCCCACATCGACCACCAGCATTTGCCGGCTTATGCCCACTTGGGGCGCGGCCAGACCGACTCCGCCGGCCAGACGCATCAACTCCAGCATCTGGTCCAAAATCGAGCGTTCATGTTCGCCGACACTTTTGAGAGCGCCTGCCCTTTTTCTCAAAACAGGCTCGCCGTAATATCTAATCTTTAACTTTGTTGGCGCTGTCGACATGGACAACTTTCATCTTGACGTTTTTGACTTCGTTTTCGGGAACAAAGGCGTAGGCCAAAATGATCACCTCATCGCCTTCGCACGCAAAGCGCGCCGAGGGACCGTTGAGACAAATCTCCCCGGACCCCTTCGCAGCAGCAATGGCATAGGTCTCCAGGCGCGCACCGTTGTTCAAATTCAACACTTCGACTTTCTCGCCCGGAACAATCCCGGCCGCTTCCAAAAGAAGACTGTCCACCGCGATGCTGCCTTCGTAATAAAGTTTGGTCGCTGAGACCCTGGCCCTGTGAATTTTTGATCTGCACATAATCCGATACATATTTCACCTCATGCATTCAACAAATGAAATGCCTGCTTGGCAATCATCAGTTCTTCGTTGGTCGGAATCACCAGGACCTTTGTCGTGCGGCGGTTCAAGAGGCCGAAGAGCCCTTTGGTGATCCTGGTGCGGATCTCTCTTTCGTTTTCGCCGATGCCGGCGGTAAATACAAGCGCATCCACGCGCCCCAAGAGCGCTGCATAGGCGCCGATGTATTTTTTGATGCGGGTCGTATAAATATCCAAAGCCAGACGCGCGCGGCGGTGCCCGCGCCGAGCGGCTCGCTTGATTTCGCGCATGTCGTTGGTCAGTCCCGAGATCCCCTTGAGACCGCTATGGTAATTCAACACGTGATCGATTTCATGGAGACTGATCTTTTCCTTCGCGGACAAAAAAATGACGGAGGCCGGATCGATGTCCCCGCAGCGTGTGCCCATGACCAACCCCTCTAAGGGTGTGAAGCCCATGCTGGTATCGACGGATTTCCCGTTCTTGATCGCAGTGATGCTGCAGCCATTGCCCAAGTGACACGTGATCAAATTCAGCGTGTGCAAGGACCGCTTTAAAATTTTTGAAGCCTCCTGGGCAACGTAATGGTGGCTCGTGCCGTGAAAACCGAATTTCCTTAAGCCATATTTTTCATAATATTCGTAGGGCAGACCATAAATATAGGCATGCGGCGGCAACGATTGATGGAACGCCGTATCAAAGACAGCCACCTGCGTAACGCGCGGCAACAATTCCTGGCAGGCCAGGATGCCGGCCAGATTAGCCGGATTGTGCAACGGTGCCAGCGCAATACATTCTTTGATCTTGTCCACCACGGCTTTGTTGATTACCGTCGGTCTTTTAAACTGGACACCGCCATGGACAACGCGATGGCCTATCGCGGAAATCTCCGCAAGGCTCTTGAGTGGTGCGTTTTTGCCGGTCACGAGCTCCTGCAGCAAGAGCCGAATTCCATCCTTGTGATTTTTGACGGCTGAGCCTTTTTGCCCGATTTTCTCAATCAAACCTTTCTGAAGCAACTGGTAGAAAGATTCGGTTTTCTTATGATGGGGCCTGATGTCAAAAAGGCGATATTTGACAGAAGAACTTCCGCTGTTGATGACGAGAATTTTGCAATCTTTCATATGTTCTCGCCTCGGGATTCGTACTGTGCGCGGATGGCCGTGATCACGGCGCAATCCACAATATCTTCCCAGCCGCATCCCCGGGACAAATCGCTGCAGGGTTTCATGAGGCCCATCAAAAGCGGCCCCAGGGCCCTGCCGCCGGAGAGCCGTTCCACAAGTTTGTAGGAAATATTCCCGGCCTCCAGGTTCGGAAAGATTAGAATATTTGCATCACCCTGAATAGGGCTGTCCGGATTTTTAAATTTGGCCACCTCAGGCACGATCGCCGCATCAACCTGGAGTTCGCCGTCGACAAGCAGGTCCGGCACGATCTCACGCAAGAGCGCGGTCGCCTCGCGGATCCGCTCCACAAAACGGCCGGAGGCAGAGCCCTTGGTCGAATAACTCAGCATGCCCACGCGCGGGGTAATCCCCAGGACTTTTTTGCCAAGCTCCGCAGTTGAGATGGCAATCTGCGACAATTGACGCGTGGTCGGATCGGGAATGATACCGCAATCGGCAAAAATAAAAACGCCTTTCTCGCCATACGTACAGTTTGGAATGATCATGACGAAACAACTCGAAATCGTTGCAATGCGCTTGTCCATGCCCAAACAGTAAAGTGCGGCTTTGGCAACATCAGGTGTGGTCGTAGCCGCCCCTGCCACAAAACCGTCGGCCAGGCCTTCGCGTACCATGAGCGCGCCGTAAAAAACAGGGTGTTTGGCAAACTGATGCGCCTCGTCCCTGCTGATGCCTTTGTGCTGCCTCAATTGAAAAAATAATTCCGTGTATTCTTCGACTTTCTTGGGGTCCAGGCGCTCCTTTTCAAGCACGATCAGATTGACCAATTTTTCTTTTTGGATGAATTCAACAGCTTTTCGAACCCTTGGATCGTCGCCCTCAGGCAAAACAATCGTCTTTGACTGCTGCCGGGCGCGTTGACGAATGAGCTGGATAACGTTGGGTTCTGTGTCAGACAAGATGCTCCTCGATTTTGGTTTTCAACTCCACCTTGCTCACAGCTCCAACGATCTGCTCAATCACCTGACCGTCTTTGAAAAACATCAACGTCGGGATGGACATGACGCCATAGTTCGAGGCTGTTTTCTGGCCTTCGTCCACATTGAGCTTGGCGATCTTACATTTCCCCTCAAACTCCCGCGCCAGGTCATCGATAACGGGTCCGACCTTGCGGCACGGCCCGCACCACTCTGCCCAGAAATCAACCAGGCAGGGAAGTTGCGACTCTAAAACCTCTTTTTTAAAATTTCCATCGCTCAGATGCACAATACCCATAAATCCCCCTTTATAAATCCTTTAGTCCAAAACACTCATATTATAGCAAAATGCGGAAAAAAGAAACTAAATTTTAAATACTCTTTTTTTGTGAAAAATTTGCCTTATGCCAAAAACTTCAAAGGCCTGACTCCTGTCATGTGCAACAAAACCTGAAGGTTGTTGACGGAAGACACGGTCCTGACTTCCTTAAGCTTTGCGGGCATCCAGAAAGCCACAAGAAGTCTGAAAAACGCCGAAATCATAAAAAGCGTTAAGATATTATAACCAAACAAAGGCGGCAACTTCATCAACAGAAGTCCTCCCAGCAGGCTTCCGCAACACAGAGCCAACCCGTTAAAAACATTGAAGTAAGCAATGCAGCGCGTTCGTTTCTCTGGTCGCACAGCGTCATAAATAAAATTGGAGGCCGATAAATTGAATCCGGCCCATGCGAATCCGGAAAAAATCTGGGCAAAGAACAAAAAAGCCGGATGTCGGTTGAAAACCCATAACAACGGCACAAAACCGATGAGAGGCGCGGTCCACCGGATGACTTTGAGGTTTCCGATCTTATCCGCAAAACGGCCCCATCGGCCCATGAGGAGGCAAACCGTCAGAGTGGCGGCCACGGTGATGGCGGCATACAGCAGGTAACTGAACTTCAGGTCTTTGATCATCAGGACGGCAAAAAACGGAGACGCCAGATTGACGGAAAAATTCATCATCGCGACAAAGAAGACAAATTTGGCAAAATTGCTTTCCTGGAACCTCGCCAGAAATTCCAATAGGGTGAATTGGTGTTCAGGACTGTGCTGTAATGGGGGTTCGTGCATCCTGGTCAGAAAAAACCAGGAAAACATTCTAAACACGAAAGCGCAAAAAAACACGATCGCAAAACCGTAAAAGGGATTGGTTCCTCCTATCCTGTTCAAAATAAACCCCGCCAGAAAAGCGCTCGCAATCGACACAAGTCCCAGAATTCTGCTCCTCCAACCAAAATACATCCCCCTCTTTTCTTCCCGCACCAAGTCAGACATAAGGCTACTCCACGCCGGAGTTGCCAAGGCATTGAAAGATGAAAACAAAACCACCAAAAGAATAAAAATACTGGGGGTGGCGGAATGCCACAATGCCAAGACGACAATCGGCAACAGCATCAGGGCCTGCAAAAACACAAAACTCACGATGATTTTCTTACGAGATTTCAACCAAACGGTCAGATCTGCGCTGAACAATTGCGCCAGCGATGAAAAAAGGTTCTGGAAAGCGTTCAAAATGCTGACGTGCTGAACGGAATGACTCAAAAGAAGAACAAAAGGTACAAAATAATCCTGGGTGAAACCATTGGTCCCACTGGCAAAAATGCCGTCCAGAAACGAAAAACGCAAGCTCCGCCGACACGGTTCATCTTTGCAGCTCAACGCGTGGATGTCTGGCTTTATGCCCATAGGTCTTGCTCGAGCTCCCGGATCTCCCGGTCGATCTCCGCACACCGTTGTTCGATCTCTTTCAGCCTCCGGCCATAGGTCTTGACCGTCTCTTCATCGCGGTAAATACGCTGGTCCGAGAGGGCGCGGGCCTTGGCATAGCTTTCAAACTGTATCTTTTCTTTTTCGTTGCGCAATTTCTGAATCTGTTGGCCGAGGCCAGCATTGTGGGCCTTCTTTTTCTTTTCTTCCTCGCGCTTGAGCCGCTCTTGTTCCTTGACCTGTTCACGGGTTTGCCTGGCTTCATCGAACTCTTGCCGCTGTTCTTTTTTCTTTCGCTGTTTTAAAGAAACTTCAGCTTCCCCGCTCTTTTCCTGATAATAATCAAAATTGCCGTAGAACTTGCGCACCTGGCCGGTCTTGACTTCATAGACGACATTGGCCATGGAACGAACAAAATGGATGTCGTGGCTGATGAACACAAGCGTGCCTTCGTAGGTGGATAGCGCCTGTATGAGCGCGTCCACCGCATCAACATCCAGATGTGTCGTCGGCTCGTCCAAAAGGAGAAAATTCGGCGGGTTGATCAGGAATTTGGCCAGATTCAGGCGGCTTTTTTCTCCTCCGGAAAGAACGCTAACCCTCTTGTGCACGTCATCGCCCGTGAATAAAAAAGCGCCGAGAATCGTGCGCAGGGCTTCCTGGGACATCGTACCCGGCGCAGCTGCATAAGCCTCTTCAAGAACCGTATTGTCCGGATTCAAGGTTTCAAGGCGCGTCTGCGAAAAATAACCAAGATCAACATTGTAACCCACCGTGCGCTTCCCGCTGTCGAACTCGATGACGCCTGCCAAAATCTTCAATAACGTCGACTTGCCGGCGCCGTTTTCGCCGACCAAAACCGCCTTCTCGCCCTTTTCGATTTCAAAATCCAAGTCCCGATACACACAAAGATCGCCGTAGGACTTGCTCATTTTTTCAAGGCCAATGACCCGCTGGCCGCTGGGCCGGGTGGACGGAAAGTGGAAGGTTCTAATGCTCTCCCGCGGATCCGGCGGCAGAAAAATCTCTTCCATGCGCTCGATGGTCTTTCGTTTGTTGCGCACCGCTGCTGCTTTGTTCGGCTGGGCGTGGAACCGCGAAACGAATCGGTCCAACTGCTGACGTTTCTTTTCCTGCTGCTCGAATTTTTTATGCGACGTCCTGCGCTTCTCCTCGCGCAGGCGCTCGTACTGCTCGTAATTTCCATGCACCTTTGTGAGCGCTGCGTGTTCCAAGACAAGCGTGTAATTGGTCACCTCGGTCAAAAAATCCTTGTCGTGCGAGATCATGATAAATGTTCCGCGGAAACCCCGCAGATAATCTTTGAGCCACAGGGCCGCATTGAGGTCCAGATAGTTGGTCGGCTCGTCAAGCAACAGGAGATCGTATTGATATGTCAAAAGCTTTGCCAAAAGCGTGCGCATCTGCCAGCCCCCGCTCATGGCGGAAATCGACCGATGAAAATCGCTTTCCTTAAAACCCAGCCCCATCAGGATTTTTTCGGCTTTGTGCTCCAGGTTAAAAAATCCCTGGACTTCCAGCTCATGCAAAATTTCGCCGTATCGGTTGGAGGCGGCCTCATTTTTTTCTTCCAGGGCCGCCTTTTCTTTTCTTAGACGGCCTATGAGCTCATCGCCCTCGGTCAGCTCCTGGAGAACAGTGCGCTCGGAGGCAAAACTTGACTCCTGAGGCAGGTAACCGATGCGTGTATTTTTTTGGATGTCGACGGATCCGGAGGACGGCTCACTGTCTCCCAGCACAAGATGGAATAACGTTGTCTTGCCGGCGCCGTTGGGGCCAATCAAACCGATCTTCTCCCCGCGGTTCACATGGAGGGAAATCTTTTCAAACAGGACTTTTTGACCGAAGTTTTTAGAAAGTTGATTAAAGGTAATCATCAGAAGCTAACTAAAAAACCCACAACTTATGTTATGGGCTCAAGTTAATGAAACAAAAGGAGACTGTCTTGTTTTGTTTCATTAAACAAGGTCGTCGATTAAATTGGACATGATAAAATCGTTTTGCGTCAAACCTGCGGCCGCATGGGTGGTCAATGTAATCTTGACTTTATTATAGATGATTGTGATCGTCGGGTGATGCCCTTGCTCTTCGGCGATCACCGCGATCAGGTCAACAAAATACTTGGCTTCGACAAAGTCTTTGAAAATAAACTCTTTGTTGATTTTTTTGTCGTCCACAAGCTGCCAGCCACGGTGTTGCGCCAGGAGGCGCTCTATGGTTTCTTTTGGCAATGGCGGGGTGCCGCCCTCGCAGGGCTTGCATTGGGAGGGCTCGCCCTGCTCGACGGCCAAGGCGGGTTTTTTGATCACATCGCTCAGGGCGTTGACTACCGCCTCATAATCCGGCGCATGGGTTAGTTCCGCAACAATCTGAACATAGCGAACAATATCATTTTTATCAAGGACAAGCACAGCCCTGGCCAAAAGATTCAATTCCTTGATCTGAAGCCCGTAGTTGATGCCAAAAGACGACGTTTTGTAATCCGACAAAATAACGACATTCTTAATGGCATGCGCCTGGCAAAAACGTTTTTGGGCAAACGGCAGGTCGCGGCTGATGCCAATGACCACGACCTCGTTTGCCAAACTCAAGGCACGCTTGTTGAACTCCTTGACCTGCAGGTCGCAGACCGGCGTATCCAGGGACGGAAAAGAATTGATGATCTTTATCTTGCCCCTGAAATCCGAAAGAGTTACGTCTTTGAGTTCCTGCGAAACAACCTTAAAATCAGCGGCCGCAGACCCTATCCGGACGGGTCTGCCGACCAGCGTCAAAGGATTGCCTTGAAATGCTACGGTCTTCATTGTTCTTGAGACTCAGCCCCCTCTTCTGCCTTCTCGGAAGATTCATCCTTCATGCAGTCTTTATCTTTGCTTCCCTCGGCGCATTTCCCCTTCATCATCTTTTTCATGCTTCCAAGATCCACCTTGATCTCGACTTCTTTTTTCAAGTCGAGGTTCTTGTCGTATTTCAACAGCTTGTTGCCGACCATGACGATGACGCCGCCATCGGGCGTACCCACCATTTCTTTGGGCATCATGATCTTCATTTTCATCTTCTCGGCCATCGGATCCATGCCCATGGCTTTTTTATGTTCCATCATCTTGCCCTGGTACCTCATCATACCCTTTTCCATCGACTTGGCGCCTTCCTTGCCTTCGGAAACATCCTCAGCCTGACACCATGCCGCACCGGATGCCAGCAAAACAAAAACACCAACCACCACAAACCATTTTTTCATCACACCCCCCTTTTCTCCCACTCGTTCACCAACCGACCGTAACGTTCGTGAATCATCTTTTTGTCGAATTCCCAGAATTCGGCCAGCATAGCTTCTTGCTCCTTCTCGTCAAAATATTTCATGACAGGAAGAAAAAAATGTTTGTCTTCCTTTTCGATGTGGCTAGGATAAAGCTCCGTTAAGGTCGTCAGCGTGCCGGCCAACACCTCCAGGCAAGTCGCATCGCCCTTCCCGTACTTCTCATTAGACTCCACAAGAACCCCGACATTTTTCCGGGCCAGGACATGCTCCTGGATCAGTTCTTCCATGATCTTTTTGTGTTCGGGTTCAAGCTTCTTTTTTAAAAGACCTTTGAAAAGAATGTCTTCTTCCTTGCCATGATGAGTCCTGTCCGCATAGATGCGGAAAAAATCAACGGCCGCATCGATGAAACAGGAATCCGCCTTTTTTTGGTCCCGGATACGGCCCATCTCTTTATTGAGAAGAGCGACCATGCGCTCAATCAAACGGTGTTCCACCATCAAAGGCCCAGCGGACTGCACAAGAAACCTCCTTCGAACAGAATTGTTAGAGGGAATTGACAGAGATTTTTATTATAGCTCTGAATGCACAAATAGGCAAGGTCTAGCCAGACGCACGGCCAATCAGAATATCAGATCCTTAGATATTTTCTGGAAAGGCCCACGATGAAAAGTGGCACAATGAACAGGCCGCAGAAGAGCTCCAGGACAACAATGCCTCTGGCCAGGCCAATGGGCGCGATATCGCCGTAACCGACGGTCGTAAATGTGACCACGCTAAAATAAAACGCTTGCCAAAAATCAGGCCTGGACACCATGCCATTCTCCAGAAAAGAAAGCTGTGTGAATGAAGCAGCAGAAACCAGGATCAGAAATAAACCGCTCAAAAGAGTCCTGCCCGGCTTCTCGCCATATCCCCACACAGTGGACGATAATGTCAGGCTCAACCACAAAAAAACCTCTCTCAAGAAACCTCTGATCCCTTTTGGTTGGTGGCCGAATCCGGCACCCGTCAACTTTGCACGACGAAAAAGCCTCAAGGCCAGAAAAGTTCGGTGGCATTCCTTGGACCGATAAAAACAGTCCGAGAAATCGGAAAATTCCATATCCCGCTCAAAACTTATGGCAGCATACCGGTAGAGCAAAGACGCGTATTCCCAGTCCCCGTCCGCCTCTGCCTCAAGCGCTGCCTCGCGATAATTTGCGGCCGACTGGAAAAAAGGTTTTTCCCCGGCTTTGGCCGCCCAACAACTGGCCGCAGAGGCAAAACACATGGCAGATTCTTTGTGAAGCCCTTTGGTGCGGTAGATCTGCGCGGCTTTTTTGAACAACACAAACGCTTCCTCGAACTTCTCCTGCAAAAGGAAAGATTGTGCTTCTTGCTCTAAAATTTTCGGGTCTGTTTCCATTTTTTATAACGAAAGGACGATCAGCGTCATGTCGTCGTGCTGCAATCTGTTCTGGGAAAAACGGTCAACGTCTGCCTTAAGGACACCGGCCAGGTGTTCGCAGGACGCCGAGCCCTGTTGGCGAACAATTTTTTTGATGCGATCCAGGCCAAACTCTTCGTTTTTGCGATTTCTTGCCTCGGGCAGCCCATCGGTAAATATAACAATTTTATCGCCGAAGCCCAAGTCAAAACCGACTTCCTGATACTCCACATCTTCCAAAACGCCCAACGGGATATCCTGGGCCAGATCGATCTCGATGACGCAATCCTGCTCTTTTTTATAAAGAAGGACCGGCGCGTGCCCTGCCGAACCGACGCGGACATGATGCCGTGACGTATCAATAATCAGATAAAGCCCTGTCACGAACCTTCCTGAAAATCTTCCGTAGAGCTCTTTGTTTAAAAACGTCAGGACTTCGCTGCAATTGGAAAATTGCCGAGCGAAAATCCGGAACAGCGAAATCGTCTGCGCCATGATCAGCGACGCCGAAACGCCTTTTCCCGAAACATCGCCGATAAAAACGCCGATTCGCTTTTCATCGATCAAAAGGATATCGTAGAGGTCACCTGCCACAAATTTGGCGGGCTGGATGAACGAAGACACGCAAATGCCGTAGAATTCCTGGATGTCCTGCGGCAGAAAACTCTGCTGGATGGTGCGGGCGATATCCAATTCTTTTTCAAGGAGTTGCCTTTTTTTGGTCTCTTCAAAAAAACGGACTGTCATGAATCCGATGAAAGTGGCGAACACGATCCCCAGCGGCAAAAAGAGATCAAGCCAGTATCCCGCACGAATAAAGAGCAGTGTCGCAGCGCTAAAATAAACCAAAACCAAAAACCCATGGGCCAAAAAGGACCTCAAGGGATTGAGCTTAAAGCACAACAACAAACTCAATAAGAAAATCAAAAGGTTGACGAGCGTATTGACGCCGGGACCGGCGTCTGTGATGAATTGCCGACGGACGATGCTGTCAAAGATGCTGGCCTGTAGCCCCAGCATGGGATAAATCTTTTCCAGGGGTATGGGCCTTAAATCCGAGGTACCGGCGGCGGTCAAACCGATAAAACAAACCTTGTTTTCAAAAAGGGACAAATCGAGCTTCGGGGTGAGACCATTTTGGACATCGGCAAAAGACTTAAGGATTTCAAAATACGAATAATGCCTGAAGGCCTTATTCCAGGGGCCCGGATAATTCACCAAAAAAGTCCCGTTTTGCGAGATCGGCAACACAAGTTGCCGATCTACGGTCAACCTGTCACCTCGCACATCGATCCGATCGGAATCCAAACCAAGGTAATCGCATGCGGCTTTAAAGCTCATGCTTGGCCAGACTCGCTGGTCCTCCTTGATCAAAAGGGGAATTTTTCTTGTCTTGCCGTCCGCGTCCACAAAAACATTGATGCTGCCGATACCGCTAGCTTCCTCCCGGAAACTTGGGATCAGGTCTGTCAAGAAACGCCTGCTCTCGTGAACAGCGCGATCGCCGGAAGTCTTCTGGCCCAAATCGAAGACAACCGGAAGATAGACGTTGCCTGCCTTTTGGATCGCCCGGGTCAATGCCTCATCGTAGAGAGTCGGTTCACTGAAAAGAATATCGAAAATAATCATCCGGGCCCCGGCCCCTTTAAGCACATCAATGAGACTGGCGTGGAAATCCCGAGGCAAAGGCCAGGTGCCTAAATTCTTCAAACTATCGTCGGAAATCTCAACAATGACGACGTCGGAGGATGTTTCTTGCGCAGGCCTAAGACGGAATCGCAGGTCGTAGGTGAAGAGCTCATAATTGCTCAAGGACCTAGAGTATGAAACGAAAAAAACAACGAGGCAGGCAAGGACAACCAACAGAGACTTCAAGGGGAGGCTTTTGAAAAACTTCATGGTGCTCAAAAATTGTACTGCCAGCCGCAACTCACGACGTTCTCGTTGAATTCCTCAAGAGGTTCATTGGAAGAATCGTTGCGGTAAATATAGAGAAGTGTGAGCGTGTTGTTCTGGTTGAGGCGATAGCGCAGGCCGCAATTCGGAGAAATGATGTTTTCGATCACGATGTCCTGGCCCCCGGTGACGGTGCGCGAGTCGTAGATCTTTCTCAAGTAATTGACCTGGGCAAGCAACTCCAGTTTGTCGGTCCATTCGTACCGCAGGCCCGGAGCAAATTCATAGGAATCGTAATCGTAAAAATCCAAATACCGCGCATTGGCATCGTTGCGAGAAAATCTTAAGCGAAGCCCGAAAAAGAGCCGCGGCGTCCACATCGAACCAATGCTGTATTCGGCGCTCAAGCGCCGTTCGGTCAGTTCTTTATTCTGGTAGGTAGCAATGGTGTCCGACAGGGCCTTGCGCGAATCATAATCTTTCAAGCCCGCTTCCACAAGGATCTGATGGTAGGTTTTGCGCGTCAAGAAATGCCTCAGGTAGACAAACCCCTTGTGGAAGAGAAAATCGCCGTCATCGTTTTTGATGTAATCCGAGATCCCCAGATCATATCCGGTCCCGAGCAGAAAATGCTCGAATTTTTCATGAAGACCGACCCTGAAATGATTCAAGATGCTGGAAGCTTGCGTGATTTCATTGTATGTTTGGACATCCAAATCATAGTCAAACGTAAAACGAAACCCGGAATTCCAGCGTTTGATAAAACTCAGGCCATAGAGAACTTCCTGGAATGTATCCCCCTTGCGCGTCGGGCTCAACAAGGCATTGGAATCATAGCCGTAGAAGATGGCCGCCGCGGAACTCAGCTTCTGCTCCGAAGGTCGCTCCTGCAATTTTTCGGGCTCAAAGGTCTTCTCTTCTTTTTCCTGCTTGACCTGAGCCAAAGAATTGCCAGCGAAGGTAAAAAGCAACATCAAAACAAAAATCCAGCCCCATATCATTTTGCGACGACGCATAACACTCTCCTGTTTTATTATTGGTTTTATGCCGGTGGCTCCACAGGGGCGTTGAGCCTTTCCTCTTCCAGCCGCCGAAGGTTTTCACTTCCGAGATCCCCGAGCGTAGAGCCTCCTTCGTTCTTTAAGTCGCCGAGGTCTCCATCGCCTTGGCCATCTCCTGAGCCGAACTGCTCTGAACCCCCACCCATATTTTTGAGATCATTCAAATCTTGCGAATTTGTGTTGCCCAAAGGCATCAGGTCTCCGAGAAGACCTCCCTGGCCGACCTCCATCCCAAAGCCGCCGGGAACATCTTTTTCGCCGGTCGACTGACCCTGCCCATCCAAGCCCTGAACCGAAACCACATCATCAAAAACTTCGATGTTTGTTGCCCCCGAACCGTGTGCCGTTCCCCAGGCCGTTCCCCGGGCTCCGGCAATGGCCACCGGTGTTCGAATCTCAAATTTTTCCAGCTTGGCAAGATTTGAGATCAAAGAAAAAACTCTTCCTTCGGAGAGAGAAACATTGCCCGGCCGCACGCTTTCAATCTTGATGTGTGAGTTTTCCTTGATGGTCAAAAGATTCTTCTGTTCCTCATCAAACGCCAGCACACATTGGCAACGCTCCTGGGTTTTGACCTCTGCTTCGTTGCCGAGCAACATGTTGATCTTGGCCCGCTCCCAGGAATCGCTGGCTGTTTTTTTGACAAGCGTCTTGCCCCGCACGTCAATGATCTTGGCGGACTGAGCGAAAACACTCTTGCTTAACAAAAATGCAAACACAAAAACACACGCAAACAACGCAAAAAATTTTTTCATGGCTAGCTCCTTGCTCCCCCATTTCGATCACTGGGTTGTGTTATTTTTCTTTTTGCCGGAACATCAGCTTCCAGGGATGCCGCTTGATGTCCGCACTGAATTCCTCAAAATTTTTGGATGTCGCTTCTAAGTTTTCGACGATGGCCGAAATACTGGACTGGTTCTCATCCACGGTATCGTTGAGGCTTTCCAGCAGTTTATTGATTTGCCCGCCGATGTCTTTGGAAATATCCTGAGCCTCTTCCAGCAATGCATCCATATCCAAATAGGGCTTGCCCTCAAAAACCGAATCCGGCTTGATGAAATTCTCACCTTCGTGCGAAGAGATCTGGATATATTTCTCCCCCATAAGCCCCAATGTCTTGATCGAAATCGTTGGGTTCTCCCGGACCCTGGCACTCTGATCAAGCCAGATTTTCAGGAGAATACGGCTCTGGTTCCCGTCATAGCTGACCTTGATGTCCTCCACCTTGCCGACCTCAAGACCGTTGAGCATAACCGGTGCCTTCTTCTCCAGGCCCGCCACTTCATTAAACGTCACATAAATATGATACCCGTCTTTCTTGATGTTCAATTTGCCCGTGCTGCCAAGAAGATAGGCCAGCCCCAAAAGGCAAAGCACCACGAACAAGCCAACCTTGAATTCATTTGAGTATTTTTTCATATCTGTCCTCTCTTCTGTTAAAGCCCCAAGGCCTTGATCATTCCCGTGTCTTCTTTAAAAAAGTCAATCGGCCCTTCCGGACTTCCCTGGATAAACTGTTGCACATAGGGATTTTTGGTTTCCCGGATCTCTTTCGGAGTGCCGATTTCAATGATTTTACCTTTATGAACCATGGCAATCCGATCCCCGATGCCAAAAACACTCTGCATATCGTGTGTGACCACTACTGATGTGATCACAAGTTTGATGCTCAAATCTTTGATGAGTTTGTCCACGATGCCGCCGACCACAGGGTCCAGGCCGGACGTCGGCTCATCGTAAAAAACAATATCCGGGTCCAGGGCAATCGCCCGGGCCAGCCCGACGCGCTTCCTCATGCCACCGGAAATCTGGGAAGGGAGATAATGCTCAAACCCCCTTAAACCCACCAAGGAAAGCTTCATCTTGATGATGATGTCAATGATCTCCTGCGCCAATTTTGTGTGTTCCTTGATCGGCAAGGCCACATTTTCTTCGACGGTCAAGGAATCCAAGAGGGCCGAATACTGAAAAAGCATGCCAAAGGACTTTTTGATCTCATGGAGGTCTTGGCCGGAAGCCTTGGCAATGTCTTTGCCTTTGATCAAAACGCTGCCTTGATCCGGCTTGATTGCACCAGTCATGAGCCTCAAGAGAGTACTTTTCCCGGAACCAGAGCAACCCATGATGACAAAGGTCTCGCCACGGAAAATATCCAGACTCACATCATCAATGACTGTCCTGCCCCCGAAAACCTTGGAGACGTTCTTTAAAGAAATGATGGGTTGAGGGTCGCGTTCTTTCATAGAATAAGGTGGTTGTCCCGATGCCTAATCGCTTTGCAGATTTCGGATACGCTGCCATGGAAATCTGCTCGCAGGCACGGGATAAATTCGCACACATAATTTACGCTCACTGATGTTCCGTAAATTATGTGCTCATTTAAAAAAAGTAGAAAAATGCCGTAATAATGCAATCCGCCAAAATGATCAGAATAAAACTAGCCACAACGCTTCTGGTCGTGGCACGCCCCACGCCCTCAGCGCCGCCCCTGGTGTTCAAACCCTCGTAACATCCCACCAAAGCAATGATGATCCCGAAGACAAAAGCCTTGAGCAAACCCGTGTTGACATCTCTGAGCTCCAAATATTTAAATGTGGTCTGCATGTATAAATCGGCATTGATGTGCAGGCTTGCGGTCCCTATGATAAACCCGCCTAAAATTCCGGCAAGATTACCCAGAATCGTCAAACACGGCAACATAAAAGACAAGGCCAAAAACCTGGGAACAGCCAAAAAGCGCACCGGGTTAATGGACATGGTGTCCAACGCCTCTATTTGTTCGGTGACCTTCATGGTGCCCAGCTCTGCCGCAATGGCTGAGCCTGCGCGACCGGCCACGACCAAGGCTGTCAGAACAGGACTGAGTTCCCGGCACAGAGAAATCGCAACCAGGGACGCCACATAAAGCTCCGCACCCATCTTTTGCAGCTGATAGGCGGTCTGCATGGCCATAACAATGCCGGTAAAGATATCGACGAAAAAGACAATGACAACGGAGCGCAGGCCCACAAAGACCATCTGCTGAAAGATACTTTGGCGCCGGGCAGATTGCCCTTTGAAAGGACCGATGAAAATCCAGTACAAAATGTCCAGAAGCAAAGTCATCAGCCCCCTGGCCCATTGAATGTACTCGAGCACCGTTCTTCCGATTGCCGAAATCATATCAAAAACCTTTTAGGGCTGCTTCCTGCGTTTCGAAAATTTCAAATAACTTATGAAGTTTGGTAACCTCAAAAACATTGAGGACCTTCTGATCCATGTTGCAAAACCGCAGAGTGCCACCGATCTTTTTGAGCCGTTGCAACATCTCAATCAAGGTCGCCAGGCCCGAACTATCGATATAGTCGACCTTTGCAAAATCCACAAGGACCTTTTTTTCATCCTGCTTGAACATCCCGTCAAAGGCCTTTCTCAAGTCCGGCGAATTGTTAATGTTGATCTCGCCTTCCACAGCACAAATCAGGACGTTGTTCTGTTTTTCTTGTCGAATGTTCACGCTCACCTCCGCTTTTTAAAAAATTTTGTCATGGTGATACCACGACCTTCGTCAGAAAAATCAACCCGGTCCATGAGTCGCTTGACCAAAAATACGCCCCTGCCGGAGGTCTTTTCTAAATTGTCCGGTTTGGTCGGGTCCGGCACGCGGGTATAATCAAAGCCTTGCCCCTGGTCCTTGACCGTAACGGTCAGGCGGTCCGCGTCTGCTTCAAGGCGCACCTCCACCTCTAGATCCGGACTAAAACGATTACCGTGCTTAATGGCATTGACCAAAGCCTCATGAAGGCAAAGCGCTATATCATGAACGTCTTCGCGTTGCACAGACAAGGACTTCAATTCTTCTTTTACCTTTAAGATAAACGCCGGAATAATCTCGATTTGGGAGGGGAGTTTTTCGGAAATCATCATGGGGGCTATTATACCACATAATAAAAAAACCCCAAATACTTGTTGCGGGTTGGACTTACGCGCCAGCAATGAAGCCCGAGGACGAAATATTGGCGGAATACCCAAGCAGCCAGAGAAGATAGGTTAACATGGTGGTAATTTGGCTGCTGGGTATAAGGCCAGGGATGAGAAATAATGATGCCCCTGGCCTTATCTTCTGGAAGTCTATCCGCGTTTTTTAAAGTAACGCGTGATATATTTTTTCAAAACAAGCCCAACAATCACTACAATCACCAAGCACACAAGACCGCCGCCAAGAACAGGTAGTATCTGGGCAAAGAACTTGACCAGGTTCAGGAGCATCGCAATAAAACTATCCTGGATAAATTTACCGCTGTCCTTGAGGATCTTGACCGAAACTCTGGCCTCATGGAAGTGCACCTTGATGGTCGTAAAAGATACAGAGTTATTGAGAACCTCGATCTGGTTCTTCAGGTTCTCGATCCGCCTCAACACAGGCGAGATCTCGGATTCCAGGTTAATGGCCTGATCAATTGTGGTCTGGCGCTTCTGCAACGCATCCAGCATCTTTGTATAAACCACCATCACGGCATCCAGCTGGGACTTGAGATTAGCATACTCCTGGCTGACGTCTTTGCTGCTGGTGGACATGTTTTCAACTTTGCCCAAGGCACCCAGCTCATCCAGGGCCTGGAGAAACTTGACCTGGGGAATGCGCAGCGTAATGGTCCCGGACTGCCGGCCTTCCCTGTCCTTGTAAAAACTGGAGTTCCCTAAATAACCGCCAAACGCCTGGCAGATCTCAGAGACTTTTTTGTAAGTCCCTTTGGAATCTTCCACTTCCAGCGTCACAGAACCGGTTCGGATGATCTTTTCACCCTGGCCCGTGGCCGGCAATGTCGGCTGGATGAGGATGATCGGGCCTTCTGTAACCAGGTTGGATCTGACCGCTTCTTCTGCAGAAGTTTGCCTAAGGCCACCGGCCTTTGCTACGTTTAAACCAGCCGGAACCCGTGAATAAAGAGCCTTTGCGTCCCAAGCAAGGTTACTTTCATCTTTATATTTAGCATAAACCTGGCTGCCGGTCCTTTGCGTTATACCCCTCAAAACTTTTCCTTCAAGCGTGCCGCCTGCTGCGTTTAACACCTTCCCGTCTACAGAATAGTTCGTCTGCATGTGGTACGGTTCGTACTCAGAAGTTGTATATCCGGGGCTGTATGCGTCACCGATTGTGTCTGCGCTTTCTCGCATCTTGCCTTGAATTCCGCGCTTGAGATACATTGGCGCGGAAATAACAAACAACAACACCAATATCCCCGCCAAAACACCCGACGGGATGAGAACTTTCAAAGTTTTCCTGTCCACGGGAACCTCCTCTTTCTGAAGTTCCTGGCGCACGATCTCGTTTCTCACGAGATCATCAAAACCAGCCACGGGTTCAGGGGCCTGCCACGCCTTCAAGGTTTCGGAGAGCTTTTGGAGGCGCTGCAATTCCAATGCACAATTGCCGCAGGTCTTCAAGTGCTCTTCGACGTGCTGTTTTTCTCTCTCTGAAAGCTGGCTGTCCAAATAACCGCTCAACAAACCAACAACGTGTCGTTTAAACATGGGAACCCCCTCCCGATTCTTCAACATAAGGAAGAAGTTTGGTTTTCAAATTCATTCTGGCCCTATGGATCAAGGTTTTGACTGTGCCCAGGGATTTGTTTAAGATTTTTGATATTTGGTCGTAATCCAGGTTCTGGTACTCGCGCAAAATCAAAGCTTCTCTCTGGAGAAAGGGAAGGCTCTGGATGGATTGTTTTAAAAAATCCGACAATTCGTTCTGCGATGCGATTTGATCCGGAGAAGGATCAGGACTTTGGAACTCAACATAGGCCTCCGGCTCCTGTTCCTTGCGGGGCCAGAGGACTGTCCACTTCTTTTTGCGCAGCCGGCTGATACTCAGGTGGTGCGCAATGGCAAAAAGCCACGTGGAAAACTTGCCGGTAGTTCGGTACCTTTCACGGAACTGGTGCAGCCTGACAAAGACTTCCTGGGCAATGTCCTGCGCTTCTTCGGCATCCGCGGTCAGCCGAAACGCAAAATGGTAAATCGCCCGTTTGTAGCGCTTCAACAGTTCTTCCATGGCTCCTGCCTCGCCGCGCTGGCAGCACAGCATGACCTCTTCGTCTCTGAGGTGTTCCATCGAAAAGCCCTTTCCTTTCTCCAATGGTTAAACGCGCCAGGAACCAAAAAGTTTCAAGATATTTTCAGGATCCAAACCAGCAGAAGTGTATAGATAAAATACAAAAAGAAGATGTGTTGTTCTTTGGCATGGGGACGGCTGATGACAATGAGGTTGATCATGGCGAAGGCAAACGACACGAGGCGAATCGTCACCGAACAGGCAAAAAAGCCGCAGGAACAAAGGGCAAAAGGAATGAAGCAATAGCTAAAAAACACAAGCAAGGCCGTCATCTGCCGGCCGCGCACTTCGCCCAAGACAACGGGCAAAGACCGAACGCCGCATTTTCGGTCGCCCTTGATATCTTTGAGATCTTTGACCGGAGAACTCAAGAAAAAAACAAGGAACACAAGATACCAGATCGGCACATACCGGTAATCCAAGACCCCCTCCTCCTGCAGCGTGATCTGCCCGATCAAAAAACACAAAAGCGCCGCAAGACCGATAACCAAACCTGAGGTCAAAAAGTTTCTTTTCAGTTGCAGCGGCGGGGCCGAGTAAATCAAATACAGAACGATGAACAAAAGCACAAGCGTAAAACAGGTATCGCCGACCCAAAAAGCAAACAAAAGAGCAAAGGCAAGATAAATAAAACCCACGCGCAAATACTCTTTTGGCTCCAGGACGCGCTTGACAAGCGGCCGGCCCGCGTTGGACACCCGGTCGCATTCCACATCAAAAAAATCGTTGGTCACGACCGAAAATTGAAACGCAAAAAAAACAGCAGACAGCATGCCGACGACTTTCAGGAATAGAAAATAATCGCGCGAGGACGACTGCATGAGGTAAAAAAAGAAGCCCAAGCACGTCAAAAGCATGTAATGCACCGAACGAGTCCACCGGAGATTGCCTGCCAGCGCCAACCATTTATTTTTATCGCAGCGATAATACCAGATGATGGTCGCCACAACCAGGGGAATGAGTTCCACGATCAAAAGATTTGGATCCGTCAAAGTGCCTTCAGTCACGACAAGACCGGAATTCAAGCCAGAACCAAAACCAACCGCGCGGGCCAAAAACCGCCCTAGCCGAAATGACAGAGGCGAGCAAAAAGCGCACAAGTTAACAAAGATCCCCGGGATGGCCACAAAAAAGTAATAAATCCCGAAGACGGTCAAGGCTCCCAGCAAAGACAAAAATATACGTTGGCGCTTGAAATAAACATAGGCAAACGACATGACCGTAATGCATAAGATTTCAAAACGAAGGCTCAGCGGAAAATAGGGAATACTATGGAAGGGATTGAAAAAATGAATAAAATGCCGTCCGACATCAAAAGAGATGTAACCGTAGGAAATTTGTCTGTCGGTCAACAAAACAACAACGAAATCTATTATGACCGGCAGGATAATGATGGGAAAGAAACAGAGCGCCAACCTGGACACGCGAGCGATGGCTTCGCCTGAAAAAAAATGCAGGATGACAATAACACAGACAAGCAACGAAAGAAAAAACAAAGGCATGTGGACCAGGTGAAACGGATGGATGAACGGAACCGCGCCGACCTCCACAACGACCTCAAGGGCATTGCGCAGAAAAATCACAGCCAGCGCCGTTGCCAGCCACAGGCCCAGGCCTATTTGTTTGTCCTCGCACCGCACAACCAAATCTCTAATCTTCATCATAAAATATTAGAAACAGTTTCCGCTTCGCAATGGAAACAGTTTCCCGATTGGGTTGGAAACTGTTTCGGTTTTTGCACTATCTGCTTTTGCCTTTAACCGGAATGCCCTTGGCCCGCAATTCGTCGGTTTTTTCTTTGGAACACTTCATGCAAAAAAACTTCGGCGCTGAACTGCTCTTGTCATACCCTGCGGTTTTAACGAGCCGCCACAAACTGGAACTGACCCCGCATTGATCGCAGCGGCCATCTTTCAAGTGCCAGACCTCAACGGCTGCCGAGGTAAAAATAAACCTGTCCACCCAGAAAAATATCGAGCCGCCGATCAAATTCGCCAGAACCGTTGCCCAAAGTCCGGCGCCGAGATTGCGCACCACCAGCCACAAGATCGGCGTGCTCAACTGCCATCGGAATAAGTACAAAACAAACCTTCTCATGTCGTTGACCCTTTCTTGATCAAGAGTTTCTTCAAAGCTTTTCTTGAGGATTTGACGCTGCCTTGCCCTGAAACCCCGAGTGTGACGACAGCCACCAATTCCAAATCATTATCCAGCCCGAAATACTTGCACACCTCTTTTTAATGTATAAACACCTAAAATATTTCCTTGTTCGCTAAAGCTCACAAGGACTTCGCTAAAACGAAACATTAAAGTGCTTGTTTTGATTCAAAATTTCTCCCAACCAGCAGGTGCCGATCCCCAACACATGTGCCTCCAGTAGCATATTCTGGATGCAGGCGCCAATGGCCATCAGGTCTTTATCGCGATTGTAAGATGCTGTGCAATCCATGCACACAAGAAGAACAACGGGCGCCTGCTGAATGATAGAGCCATATTTGGTAAATTTGGCCAGATGCACTTTTTCTTCTCTGTCTTTAACAATGAGGAATCGCCAAGGCTGGTTGTTGAGTCCGGAAGGAGCCCAGCGGCCGGCCTCGAGGATTCTTTCCAGGCGACCATTCGCAAGGACATCTTTGGCATACCGACGGATAGAACGACGGTTCTGAATAAGATTGATGATGTCGCCAGAGGCCATGACAGGAAGCTTACTTGATTGATTCTTCGCCGCCCAGGAATCCCTGAACCAATCCCAGGAGCACATCCATATTGAAAGGCTTGGTCAGATAGGTTACCGCGCCCAAGTCCATGCCTTTCCTGATATCCTTGCCTTGCGACGCAACAGTCACCATAATGACAGGAATATCCCGGTGCGCAGGGTCTAAGCGCAATTCGTTGAACATGTCAAAGCCACCCAGCACAGGCATATTGACATCCAAAAGGATCAAGTGCGGTTTTTCCGAACGCACCTTCTCCAGCCCCTCCCGCCCATTTTCAGCGGTCACGACTGAATAGCCGAATTGTTCCAGACGCGACTTGGAAAATTGACGGACATCCTGTTCGTCATCTACCACAAGAATTTTTTTAGGCATAGAATTTACAAATACCGCAGAATATTCTTTAAAATCCTGTCCGCGGGCTCCTTGTCTCCGATCGCACCAACACGAATTTCTATTTGTGTGGAACTCGGCGTAACCGGACGCACGTCTACCCACGTTTCTCTGCCGTCAGAGTATTTGCTCCTGAATTGCGTCACATCGTCTGATCGCGTTTCTCTTTCGATTTCCATCTTCATGGATTTCAGGCCCCGGCGCGTGGCGCTGAGGGTCTGGTCATATGTGGCGCCAACCTCCTGAGTCAGTTTTCCGGAAAGCCACGCTGCTGTTCCGCCGACCCCGGCACCTGCCGCCAACAAGGCAATACAACCGCTCAAAGAAGCCAAAAATAAAAAGCCTGCAACCAACAACCCTATCTTTCTTCCCATGACATCCTCCTGTCCTTTAAGTTCCGATCCTCATTATAAGCAAGTTCACAAGCTGCGCAAAGCAATTTATTAACGCGATTGCTGCCGTCCTAAACAACAGCGCTTTCCTGCTCGGAATCTTTCAAAAAGAGGGCCGAGGTGCTGATTTTATTGGAGACGTTTCTCATCCAGACAAAGACATATTTTTGCGGCAGCCCGAAAATATTGATATCTGCCAGCGGTGCCTGCGCCAGCGCTTCATCAAACGAACCCACCAACACCACAGCTTCGGATTCAGCCGGCAGGCGCATGACGCGCTTTAACTTTTCCAGATATCTTTGAGCCTCCAGCTGTTCGCTGCCGCCGGCCGCAACATGAATCAGCCGCAGTTTCCCTTCCCAATTGCTTTCCAATTGCAAACTGACCAGAATGGCTAAATGGATATTCGGACTTCCGCGCCTTACCCAAAGGTTGATCGTCTGCTTTTGACCAAACATGGCTTTCGGATGAAGCCGAAAAACCACAATGCCTAAATTCAGGGTTGCGATCCTTGCCAAATACTCTGTGAGCGCCGGGTCTTTCTGCGCATCAAACCCCAGCTTGATAAACAACACATTCGGTGCCAACGCCAGACTCGCCAGTGTCTGGGTTAAGGCCGTCGCACTTTCCAGAAATGTATTCGACTCAACGGCCAACGTAGAGACAAAAAGCCCTTCTTCTTTCAGGGGCGCGGTCACTTCCGAGAGCAATTTCAGCGTCTCTTCTCTGGGATTTTTTCCGTCTTCGGATGCACGATCGACGATCGTAAAAAATTCAGCCCGACCGCGTGGATAGGCAATGGTCCTGATGAACTCCATCATCCCCGCCCAGTTGCGCGGGTCTTCAACAGGAATCAACAAATTCGGCTTCCATATTTTGGGATGATAAGGGAATTTTTCGGCAATTTTCGTGGCCTGTTCTGCCATGAACACAAACAACCCTCTGCGCACGTCAGGAAGGCTCTCCCGCATACGGCTTCGCACCAAAACAACATAAATCAGCACCGTCACGGCAATGGCGATAAAACTAAAGAACTGATTGATCAAGAACATCACATAG
>JAZDLY010000166.1:0-22032 GCA_043801485.1 Candidatus Omnitrophota bacterium
CCTGCCAATAATGACGCTCGGAGTCATCCAGATGCTCCGGGCTTGCCCTGCGGTTTTCCATTGCAAAACAAGCTTATTTATATTACACTTTATATGGGAAGGAGATAGGCAAATAATGAGAATCAGAAGACCAGGCTTTACATTAATCGAAATGCTTATTGCTATTGTCACCTTGGGAGTTTTGGCTGGTTTGGCGATTCATGCCGTGACGTATCATATCGAACGAGCCCATTCGGCCAGCGCCATAGAAGTTCTCACCAAGGCCCACGCCGGTTATCAAAGATTATTGATTGAGAATCAACAGTCCGTGTTGGCGGGCAAGTCCTGGATCTGGTATATCGTGGGCATGAATGACCCCAATGTTAATCCAAACCCAAAGTTCATCTATGCTTTTGTGCCGTCTCCTTCGGCGCCTGTGTGGTTGAATGCCAGCCGGATCAGTCCGCCCAGTATTTATACGCCTCCGTTATGGCTGTCGATCAATTTATCAAGCGGAAATATCAGCAAGACTTTTCCCTATTGATATGAGAAACTGCAGAAAACAAAACACACATGCTTTCACATTGGTCGAGATCCTGGTGGTGGTAATCATCATCGGCGTTCTGGCAGGTTTTACGACGAATTTTTTGAAAGAGCGGCGTCGTAGCAGTGAACTAAAAAACATCAATTCCAATGTCCAGGCTCTTTGCTCGGCCGTCAAAAATTATTACAATACCATAGGATCTTTGGCCCCGACGACATCCAATACCGATGATACCAATTTTCGATACGGCACCGTTCTTCACGACGGCTATTCCCACCATTATTGCGTCATCAATCAGGGCACAAACTTCCGGGTGACGGTGATCATGGGGCAAGGAGTCGACGAGAGCGCGACATACACCTTCGATAAAAATGGCGTAAAGACAGGCTGCAGCGGAACGATTTGCGTCTAAACTCTTCACTCCAATATCTCAAAGGAATAGGTCCCGAGCGCGCAAAGTCTCTGAAGAAAATCGGTCTCAGAGAGATCGAAGACCTGCTGTATCACTTTCCCCGCCGTTATCAAGACCGCTCTGAATGCATCCCTATCGTAGAGATCCGCGAAGGCGAAAATGCTGCTTTAAGAGTTGACGTGGTCTCAAGCCATGCCCGCCAAAGCTGGCGCCACCGAAGATTTTATGTCTTTGAGGCAACGGTGCGCGACGAGACCGGTCGCCTGACTGTCGTATGGTTCAACCAGTCGTATCTTAAGAATTATTTCAAAACAGGCGCCAAAGTTATCCTTTGGGGAAAAATCGAATCCTACAAAGGCCGGCTCCAGATGTCCAATCCTGAATTTGAAATTCTCGACGATAGCGAGGCAGACGCTGAGGGTGTCAACCGCATTCAACCGTTTTACGCATTGCCGGAAAATTTTTCGCAGCGCTCTTTCCGCAAGCTGATGGACGATGTTTTAAAAATATTCATTCCTCGGGTGGCAGAGTTGCTTGCTTTTGACATTCGCCAACGTCACAAATTGCTCAATATCGCCCAGAGCCTGCGCAATATCCATTTTCCGGAAAACCACGGAGCCAGGGACCTGGCCTACCAACGGCTGTCTTTTGAAGAATTTTTCGTCTATCAGATCCCTTTGGCGCTGCGCAAGAGCAGAAGAAAGGAAAAAGAAGGTATCGCCTTTAAAATTGACGAAGGGGTTTTGGGCAGGTTTATTGAGTCTTTGCCTTTTTCGCTGACATTGTCGCAGCAGTTGGTTGTAACAGAGATCAAAAAAGACATGGCAGCAAACAGGCCTATGCAGCGCTTGATTCAAGGGGATGTCGGCTGCGGCAAGACCGTTGTGGCCATGTTGGCGGCTTTCATGGCTGTATCCGATGGATATCAGGTTGCGTTTATGGTCCCAACAGAGATTTTGGCTCATCAACACTATGAAAAAATCAAATATCAATTTTCTGCAAAGACCCGGTTTGGATTGTTAACGAGCAGTTTAAAAGCGCAGCAAAAGAAAAAGCTTCGCCAGGATATTCAGGAAGGCAGGGTGGATATCGTGATTGGCACGCATGCCTTGCTTGAGGAAAGCATCAAATTCAAGCAGCTGGGCCTGATCGTGATTGACGAACAGCATAAATTCGGCGTTTCGCAAAGAGCGCTTCTTCCGCAAAAAGGAATCAACCCCGACGTTTTAATCATGACCGCAACACCCATTCCCCGCACGCTCTCCATGACACTTTATGGCGATCTGGATATTTCTCTTATCCGCCAGATGCCACTGGGCCCTAAAAGGATCACCACGATGCGTTATGCTCAAGATCAGAAGGCCCAGGCCTATGATTTTTTAAAAAACAGGATCAAGCAAGGCGAGCAGGCCTTTGTTGTTTATCCTTTGATAGAAGACAGTCCTAAATTGGCTCTGGCTTCTGCCAAAAGCATGCATCAGGAATTCAGTGAGAAGATTTTTAAGGATTTTAGGGTTGGCCTCATCCATGGGAAAGTTTCCAACGAAGAGCAGGACAGGATCATGCAGGAATTCAAAGAGGGCAAAATCCAGGTTCTCGTGGCTACAACCATTGTTGAAGTCGGCATTGACGTGCCGCAGGTATCGCTTCTTTTGATTGAGAATGCTGAACGTTTCGGGTTGTCACAGCTGCATCAGATCCGCGGCCGCATCGGACGGAAGGGCCAGGAGGCGCACTGTTTGGTTGTTTCAGATGCAACGACTGAAGATGCCAAAGCGCGCCTGGACGTTTTTGTGAAGTCTCTTGACGGTTTTGACATTTCAGAGGAAGATTTAAGGATTAGGGGGCCGGGCGAGTTTTTCGGCGAACGCCAGCATGGTTTGTCGGAACTGCGCATTGCCAATCCCTTGCGCCAGATGCATATTTTAAAGGCTGCCCGAGAGGAGGCCATTCGTCTGGTCAATGCTGACTCGAATCTGGCTGACCGGCAGAACCAGGAACTGCGCCGGCAGTTGTACAGGCGGTTTCCGTACTTTGAGAAGTTTATCGAAGTCGGCTAGCGACAATGCAAGTTTCCGCGAGCCGACGAAATTTTTTGCCGTTGACATCGGTTTACGGCTTCGCTGGAACGCCGAAAAAATGCCTCGGCGTTCACTCGCCGTAATCCCTCGTCAACCGAAGCGAAGCGAAGTGCCAAAAAATTTCTGATTGTCGGCTTTCGCAGAAACTTGCATCGCCACTGACCAGAATATCGGTCGTCGGACGACCATCGTCACCGACCCTTGAGAGAGAAGGGCGGGAGGAAAAGTTCAGCGAGTTGGCGAGTTGTGGATTAAAAGCAATTAAAAATTAAAAATGAAGAAAGAAGAATTAAACAATCAGGAAACATTTACGAAACGACTGAAGGATCCTGCTCGATGGTTGTCAAAAGCCGATGAACTTATTTTTGTAGCCAATATTTTAAAAGATAAGCTTGATTCTCATTGGAAAAAAGTTGCAGATGAGAAAAATAAGATAATTTTTGACTATAGTATGGCGACTGTACAAGGTGTTTATTTAATGTTGATTGCTTTTGCGTTTGAGAATTTCTGCAAGGCTATTATTGTTGGTCGCAATAGAAAAGAATGGGAACGAAAGACTTTAAAAACAATTCCAGACGTTTTAAAAAATCATAAGTTGCGCGAATTGGTAGAGAAGAATATAGGAATGAAGCTAGATATTTCAGAACAATGCCTTCTTGAAAGACTCTCGCGTTATGCAACTTGGGATGCGCGGTATCCTACTCCAACTGCCGCGGTTTCCATAGGAACAAGAAAAAATTTTTCTGATGGTCACAAGTACCATGTGGCTTATGTTGCATCTTTTGATTCAGAAGAAATTATGAATTTTATCAGTCGTTTACAAGTTTTAATAAAAAAAGAAATTAGCGCTTAAAATAATACTTAAGACCAAGTAGCAATGAAAGATAGCAAGGGTTAAATAGGGGACGTTTCAAAAAGGGACAGGTAGATCATCAAGCCGTTCAGATAATGAAGTGTCCCAAAATGAAACGTCCCTAAAGCAGCTAAAGCAGTAGGACCGGGGCCAGACAACTTGTCGTCAGCAAAGAAGTTTTGAAAGAAGCGGAGGAAAGATGCAATACACGCAAGGCTCTATCGGCAGATTGTTTGTGTTGAAGTTTGAGGATGATGATGTTTTAATAGAGAGGCTTTCATCTTTCGCTAAAAAGGAAAAATTAAAAAGCGCGGTGATGGTTTTTATCGGTGCCTTAAAAAAAGGCGATCTGGTCACAGGGCCGAAAAAACCCGTGATTCCTCCGGAGCCGAATAAAGTCACGTTTAAAGACGGTTGGGAGGTCATGGGTATTGGCACGATATTTACAAACAAAGCCGGTCCTCAAATACATATTCATAGCAGCATGGGGAAGAAAAATAAGGTGCTCACCGGCTGTGTGCGAGGAAAGTCTAAAGTTTTTCTTGTCATTGAGGCGGTGGTGTTTGAGTTAAAGGGCGTGCGTGCGAGTAAGGATATTGATATAAGGACGGGACTCAACTTGCTGAAAATATTTGAGACGAATAGATGATGCATATTAAAAAAATATTATTGTCATTGGGTTGTGTTGCATTGTTTTTGACCGCGCTTGAGGCATCGGAAGTATATGTGCGGGGACAGAAGGGGAGTTGGTATCTGGAGGTGGACGGAAAACCTTTCTATATCAAAGGTGCGGGTTGCGGTTTGGCTATTGGGAGATGCGGTGAAGATTACCTTAAATTAGCCAAGGAATTAGGGGCCAATAGCGTCAGGACATGGGGAACCGACCAGGGAACAAAGCAGTATCTGGATAAAGCAGAGCGCTATGGTTTAAAGGTGGCTGCAGGGATATGGTTGAATAATCTTACTGATGATGGCAAGTTCAGTTATATTCATGACGAAGAATACAAGACAGCTAAAAGGAGCGAGATCTTTGAGTATGTCCGGGAATACAAAGATCATCCTGCGATTCTGATGTGGGTCATAGGCAATGAGGCTATCTTTTTTACAAAAGACGAAAAAGAAAAAATCGCCCTCTCTAAATTTTTAGAAAGTGTCATTAAAGAAGTGCATCAGATCGATCCCAGGCATCCAATATGTTATGCGTCTGCCAGCAAAGAAGACCTACCTTATTTGGCAAAATATGTGCCGTCGTTGGATATCGCCGGCATGAACGAGTACGGCAGCATCCGGACCGCGCACGGCGCCTGGGATTACCTGCAGTTTAACATACCCTATGTATTTACGGAATACGGCCCGTATCTCTCTATTGACAGGCCCAAAGACGCCAACGCAAAACCCATGGAGTTGACTGACACACAGAAGGCAAAAAAGTATAAAGAGTTCATCGAGCAAATCATTTTTTTCAAAGGCTACAATCTCGGCGGCTTTGTTTTCCATCTGGGTGAGACGACCCAGGAGAGCATGACGTGGTGGAATATCAATGAAAGGGGGGCCAAACGCGCATCATTTTGGATGATCTACGAGTTCTATGCAGGCCAAAAAGCACCCTGCGTTCCTGTTAAAATCGAAAGTCTGACTTTGAGCAAACAAAAAAATATCAGCCTGGGCGAGTTGATCGAAGTCGAGGTGTCGACAGACAGCCCTGGCAGGGAAGGCTTAACGTTTGAATATGCTGTCAGTTCTGCAAAAGAAAACATCCTGCAGTATTATGTCAATGAATATGAAGAAATCGAAGTGTTCGGCGCAGGGCCGCAGGTGCGGTTAAAGGCGCCTTTGAAACAAGGAGTTTACCGCCTCTATTGTTTTATTAAGGACAAAGAGGGGAATGTAACTAGCCAGAATAAGTCCATCAGCGTAGAATAGCGATCAGTATCACAACACAAAAGGAGGAAGGGCAATGGAGAACGAAAAGCAGGGTTGTATTGTTGAGCGCGGAGAGTTTAAGGGAAAGCCGGTTCTGATTTTAAAAAGGGATGAAGAGGATAAGTATCCGTTTTCTTTCGGCATGATGAAGGCGAAACTTATCGTAGAGAATATAGAGGCCATCAAGAAGTTCGTCGAAGATAATTCCAAATAGGAATCTGAGAGTCAAGGCCAACATGGTTTGAGGGTTTTTTGCAAGCCCGGGATCCTCTTTCTATCCTTGTGGTTTTGTCAGCGAAATCGCCAGAACCGTCAAATTATTTTTGTATTTGATCGGCTTGAAGCTTGATAGCCGCAGACGTTGATGGTCGTTTCCCAATGGAGTTGCTATGAGTAAAGATGTTTTAAAAAGTAGGTCTATGCGCAATCTTGAGCAGAAGATGGCAACACTGGAACCGGGTTCTTTGCGGTATCGGGTTTTGGAAAACGCCAAGAACTTTAAAGGGTCGTGGATTGCCTTGGGGCAGATCCTCTACACTGTCTATAAGGATAAGATGTTCAAAGAGTGGGGGTATCAGAGTTTTGAGACCTATTGCAAGGATGAGATCGGTGTCCATCAGCAGACGGCCTCCAAGCTTCTGCATTCGTATTATTTCCTTGAAAAGAACGAGCCGGAATTCTTAAAGTCTGTCAATGACCAGGAAGGCGACGTAAGCCCCAAAAGCATTCCGAGCGCTGATGCCGTTAACGTCTTGCGTTTAGCTGCTAATCGCAAAGAGCTCAGTGAGGAAGATTATCAGGAGTTTAAAAAAAGTGTTTTTGAGGATGGCCGAGAAGGCAAGGAAGTCAGAAAGCAGGTTGGCTTGAGACTGCGTTCATTGCGGGAAGAAGAAGACCCGGAAAAAGCAAGACAAGACCGTAGACAAAAAACTCTAAGACGTCTGGTTGCCACGGTCAAAACGCTACATAAAGAGCTCACTTACGGTCGTCTTGCTTCAGTGCGCACCACCAAAGAAATCGAGAAGCTTTTAGAATACCTTAAAGAAGAAATTGGCGAAGAAACCGTTGATGAGTAGGGGAATTATTTTTTTGATAGTCTCTAGACCAAGGGCTTGTTATGAGAATCATTGCCGGTAAATACAAGGGCAGGTTGATCCGTTTCCCCAAACACATCCGGCCAACCCAGGATAAGATCCGGCAGTCCATTTTTGACGTGCTGGCGCCAGTGGTCAAAGGGGCCCGCGTTCTTGACCTTTTTGCCGGTAGTGGGGCTTTTGGCCTGGAGGCCCTGTCTCGGGATGCCAAAGAGGTCGTATTTGTGGACAATGACCCCCGGTCTTGCCGGGTGGTGATCGAGAACCTGAAAGCGCTGGGCTTTGGCAGGTGGCAGGGGCTGGGGATTGGCTGTTTTAGGCAGGAGGCCTTCCGGGCTGTTCGGATTCTTGAGAAAAAAGGCCGGGCGTTTGATATTGTTTTTCTGGATCCGCCGTATAACTTGGATTTGGCAAAAAAAGCCTTGAAAACCTTGGGAGACAGTGGTATATTGACAACTCGTAGTTTTGTTATCGCGGAACATTCGCGCACGGAAATCCTGCCCAATCAAGCAGGATGTTTGTCTTTATTGAAGCACCTGCAACACGGCAGTACCATTGTGAGTATTTATCAGTATAATGCGGAGTGAACGATGTGTCAGAAAGTCATCTATCCAGGGACGTTCGATCCGGTAACATTCGGTCATATGGATGTCATCAAGAGGGCCGCCAGCCTCTTTGAGGAGGTTACTGTTGCTGTGGCCCACAACTCTCAAAAGAACCCTCTTTTTTCCCTGCAGGAACGGCTTGATCTTCTCAAAGAAGCGGTTAAGGATATCCAGGGCGTAGGCGTTGTTTCTTTTGACGGCCTGGTTGTTGATTTTGCCCGAAAGAATAAGGCGCGGATCGTCATCCGGGGCCTGCGCATGCTTTCGGACTTTGAGTATGAATTTCAGATGGCCCTGACCAACCGCAGGTTGGCCGATGACGTCGAGACTATCTTTTTGATGCCCTCGGAGTCTTACAGCTATATATCCTCCAAGCTTCTCAAGGAGGCCGCAGGTTTTGGCGCAGACCTGGCACCTTTTGTGCCGGCATGTGTTGAGAAGGCTCTGAAGAGAAAACTAAAGCTCAAGTGAAAATTGATATTGCCAGGCTTGCGGACCAGCAAGAGACGGTTCTGGTTGAAGATTGGGATGCGCAAGTCCTTGATTTGAATGTGCCGGGTTGGGAATACGCGGGTCCGGTCCACGTGCAAGCGACGGTGGTCAGAGATGCGGGTCTTATCCGCGCCCAGGTGCGATTACAAGCCCGGGCGAACCTGGTATGCTGCCGTTGCCTGAAGGAATTCGATAGTTCTTTTGAGAAAACAGTTCGTTTGGTTTACGCATCGGATCTCTCTCAAAAGACGCTTGTATTAGACGATGATATTCGTCAAGAAGTCATTTTAGGTTATCCGCAAAAGATTCTCTGTCAACAGGGCTGCAAAGGGTTGTGCAGCCGCTGCGGCAAGGACTTGAACGAAGGCGAATGCAAGTGTGTGAGAACGAAAAAGGAGTGAAATTATGCCAAATCCGAAACGCAGACATTCCAAGCAACGGGGTCGTTTTCGCAGGGCGCATTGGAAGGTGGCGGCACCCAAGTTAGCCGAGTGCCCTCAATGCAAGGCTCCGAAATTACCGCACAGGATCTGTGCGGCGTGTGGCTATTATAACGGCAGGCTTGTGCTGGATTTTACCGCGGCCAAAGCCAGGAAAGAAGAAAAGAAGAAAAAGAGAAAGAGAAAAGGCTAACATGATTAAGGTCGCAGTGGATGCTATGGGCGGCGATTTTGCGCCGCGGTCTGTTGTGGACGGGGTTGTTCAGGCCGTCAAAAAGTACGACGTGTTTGTTTATCTCGTGGGCCAGACAGCTCGAATCCAGGAAGAGCTCAAAGTCCATAAATTTGATCCCTCCCGCATTGAAATTATTCAGGCCGATGAGATCGTGGAAATGAACGAGTCGCCGGCCGTCGCCATCCGCAAGAAAAAAAATTCTTCCATCAGCGTCGGGATTCAGCTTTTAAAAAACGGCAAGGCCGATGCGTTTTTCTGCGCAGGCAATACCGGCGGTGTTGTCTGCGCGGCAACCCTGTTTTTGGGATTGCTGGAAACCGTAGAGCGGCCGGGAATCGCGATTGTCATGCCCAACCTCAAAGGGGTATCGCTGCTTGTGGATGCCGGCGCCAACATCGACCCCAAGCCTCTGCATCTTTTGCAATACGGCATCATGGGCAGCGCTTATTTTGAGCAGATCCTCGGCAAGAAAAATCCGACGGTGGGGCTCTTGAATGTCGGGGAAGAAGAGTCCAAGGGCACGGATTTCGTTAAAGAAACCTACCAGATGCTCGAACAGAGCCCGGTCAATTTTATCGGCAACGTCGAAGGCAAGGATATTTTCTCCGGCGAATGCGACGTGATTGTTTGTGACGGTTTTGTGGGCAACGTGACCTTAAAGGTTGCCGAGGCTCTGGCGGAAACCATGGCGCATCTCTTGCGGCAGCAAATCCTCTCCAGCGTCTGGGGTCGTCTTGGATATCTTTTTGCCCGAAGCAGTCTCAAAAATTTCAAAAAGAAAATCGATTATTCGGAATACGGCGGTGCGCCGCTCTTAGGCGTGGACGGCGTTGTCATCATCGGTCATGGCCGCTCTTCGGCCAAAGCCGTCATGAACGCCATCCGCTTTGCCAAAGACGAAGTCGAGCGTCACATCAACCAGGACATCATCGAGCGCATGAAAAAAACGCTGGTCAAGGTATCGCCGGCGTAAATTCTGATCTTATGAAGTTTTCTCGAAAACATATCGGCATCATCGGTCTGGGGTCCTATGTTCCCAAGAAGGTCTTGACCAACAGGGACCTGGAGGGCATGGTGGATACCAGCGATGAATGGATCACCACCCGCACCGGCATCAAAGAGCGCCGGATTGCCGAAGCGCATGAGTCGACCAGTGTCCTTGCCTCTGAAGCTGCCAAAGAAGCGCTGCGGCATGCCAAAATCAAACCGGAAGATGTTGAACTGATCATCGTAGCAACCATCACGCCGGATTATCAGTTTCCGGCAACAGCCTGCCTTGTGCAGAATATTTTAGGGGCCAAGCGCGCGGCCTGTTTTGACGTGAGCGCAGCCTGCGCCGGATTTGTCTACGGCCTGGTTACCGCGCAGCAACTACTGGCCGGGGGCCTTTATAAAAATGCTCTCGTCATCGGGGCCGAGAAGCTTTCCAGCGTTACGGATTGGAAGGACCGCAACACCTGCGTTTTGTTCGGCGATGGCGCCGGGGCCGCGGTTTTAGCACCCGTCAAAAACGGCGGCATCCTTGCCAGTTACTTGGGCAGCGATGGGGCATTGAGCGAGCTGTTATTGATTCCGGCCGGCGGCAGCCGCAACCCCACAACAAAAAAGACCATTGACGAACGGCTTCATTTCATCAGGATGCGTGGCAATGAAGTTTTTAAACTCGCCGTCAAGATTATGTCCGACGCTGCCTGCAAGGCCTTAAAGCAATGCGATCTCGGCGTCGAAGACATCGGTTGTTTTATCCCTCATCAGGCCAACATGCGCATCCTGGATGCAGTCGCGCGCAAGATGGGTCTGCCGCTTGAAAAGATATTTTTCAATGTCGCCAGCTACGGCAACATGTCGTCGGCATCGACCGCCGTGGCGCTGGCCGAAGCGTATCAAGCCAACCGGATCCAGCCGGGCAGCATCGTGGTTCTGGATGCCTTTGGCGCTGGTCTCGTTTGGGGTTCCTGCGTCATCCAGTGGCAGAAAATCTAACTAAATGAGGGCATGACTTACGTCGGTTTGTGACGTAAGTCATCTGCCCGAATTTGAGCACATTAAGTTTATATTCAGTGAAATCCCGCGCAAGCGGGATATCCCCCGAAGCCTTTGGCGTAGGGGGATAGAATCTAAACACCGACTTTAGTCGGTGATCATTCACTTATGAAAGTCGCTTATCTCTTCCCGGGTCAGGGCGCCCAATATGTGGGCATGGCTAAAGATTTGTGTCTTGCCTCGCCGCAGGCCAAGCTAATTTTTGACGAGGCTGATCGAGTCCTTGGTTTTTCTTTGAGTAAACTGTGTTTTGAGGGCCCCTTTGAGGAGCTCACAAAAACGGAAAATTGTCAGCCAGCTGTGGTGACGGCAAGCATTGCGGCTCTGGAAGCCTGGAAAGCCATCTCGCCCCGCCTGACTCCGCCTTCTTATGTCGCAGGATTGAGCCTTGGGGAGTACTCGGCCCTTGTTGCCGCCGGTGTTTTGCGTTTCAACGATGCTGTCCGTCTGGTAAGGAAACGCGGTGAATTTATGGAGGCGGCAGCTGCCAAAAATCCCGGTGGGATGCTGTGTATTTTGGGTCTTGGGCCAGATGCCGTGCGGGTTATTTGTCAGGCGACCGGCTGCGAAATCGCTAACTTAAACTGTCCCGGCCAAGTGGTTGTTTCCGGATCAAAAGAGAATCTTTGCAAGGCTTCTGAGGCAGCGAGCGCGAAAGGCGCCAAAAGATCGATCGCTCTTGATGTCAGCGGCGCTTTTCATTCTTCTTTGATGGATGAGGCCGCCGCAAGACTTAAAGATGAAATCGAACAGGTGAAGTTTGGGGCAGCGTCGTGTCCCTTGATCTCCAATGTCGACGCCAAGCCCCAGACAGACCCGGGGGTGATTAAGTCCAATTTGATCAAACAGGTGAATTCGACAACGTTCTGGGAGGCCTCCATGAGCTACCTTCTCAAAGAAGGCGTGGGGGATTTTTTTGAAATCGGTCCCGGAAGCGTTCTCAAGGGCCTTTTTAAAAAGATCAACGCTCAGGTCACCGTCGCCACCATCGGCAAGTGGTCTGATCTTCAGGACAGGGAGGAAGGGATATGCAATTAAAGGATAAGGTTGCGTTGATCACGGGTGGGGCCAGAGGCATTGGCCGCGAGATTGCGCTTTTGTTTGCCGGCCAGGGGGCGGACATCGCCATCTGTGATGTCAACAAGGAAATCGCCGCCGTCACGCAGAAAGAGATCGAAGCTGTCGGCCGCCGGTGTTTTGTTTTTGAGACGGATGTTACGAATTTTAAACAAGTTGAAGAAATGGTAAACAATATACTTGACAATCTTAAACATCTTGATATATTAGTTAACAATGCTGGTATCACGCGTGATAATCTTCTCCTGCGGATGAGCGAGGATGACTGGGATAAGGTTCTCGCGGTTAACTTGAAAGGCGTTTTTAACTGCACCAAGGCCGTCTCCAGGGCGATGATTAAACAAAGGAGCGGCAAAATCGTCAACATCGCCTCGATCATTGGAATCATGGGCAATGCCGGGCAGGCCAATTATGCCGCTTCTAAAGGCGGTATCATCAGCTTCACGAAATCGGTCGCCAAAGAGCTGGCCTCGCGCAACGTCAATGTCAATGCCGTGGCCCCGGGATTCATTCAGACGGCGATGACCGATAAGTTGACCGAGGACCAGCGCAAGAGCATGTTGATCAATATCCCTTTGAATAGATTGGGTGTGGCAGAAGATGTGGCCCAGACCTGCTTATTTTTGGCCTCTTCTGAATCAGATTATATAACGGGTCAGACCATTGTCGTAGACGGCGGCATGAGCATGTAGGCAAACGTCGTAAAAAGCGAGATTGAACAGGAGGAGCATAATGACAGACGCAGTAAATAAAGTGAAAGCCATCATTGCAGAGCAGTTGGGTGTTAAGCCGGAAGAGGTGACGCCGGAAGCTTCTTTTGTTGAGGACCTGGGAGCCGATTCGCTCGACACAGTGGAATTGGTTATGGCCCTGGAAGAGGAGTTCGGGATCGAAATTCCGGATGAAGACGCGGAGAAAATGGCAACTGTTGGCGACGCTGTCAAATATATCGAAGAAAAAATTGCAAAGAAATAATTCCTGCCTGCCGTCAGGCAGGGTGGTGTATGCGGTCAAGCCACACAACCCCTTACCCCGACTTCATAGAGTCGGGGTAATTGTTAGTAGAAGCCTATGAAACGACGAGTCGTCATTACCGGATTAGGAGCCGTGACCCCGTTGGGCAACAGCGTGGATGAGTTTTGGCAGGCCCTGAAGGCCGGCAAAAGTGGCATCGGCCGCATCACCCATTTTGATGCGTCTGCCTTTGATTGCCAGATCGCCGGAGAGGTCAGAAATTTTAATCCCGAAAAATATTTCCACAATAAAAAGGAAGTCCGCCATACGGAACAATTCGTCCATTATTCTATGGCCGCAGCGCAGGAGGCCCTGGCTGACTCTGGCCTGAATCTGGAAACAGAGGATTTAAACCGCATCGGAGTTCTTGTGGGATCGGGGATTGGCAGCTTGCGCATTATTGAAGAGTCACATAAAGTGTTCCTTGAACGCGGACCGTCAAAATTGTCACCGTTTCTCATTCCGATGCTGATTGTCAACGAGGCCTCGGGCCACGTTTCCATAAAATGGAAGCTTAAGGGGCCGAATTCCTGTGTGGCCACGGCTTGCGCCACAGGCAACCACGCCATAGGCGACGCCTGTCGTATCATTCAATACGGCGATGCGGATGTTATGGTTTGCGGAGGGACGGAAGCCGCGGTGACGACCTTGAGCATCGGCGGATTTTGTGCGCTCAAAAGTCTTTCCCGCCGCAACGACGAGCCGCAGCGCGCCTCAAGGCCATTTGATAAAGAGCGCGACGGTTTTGTTATGGGCGAGGGTGCTGGCATCGTGGTTTTGGAAGAATTGCAGCACGCTTTGAAACGAAATGCAAAGATCTATGGCGAAATGGCCGGCTACGGCATGTCTGGAGATGCTTACCATATTACAGCTCCGGATCCAACCGGCGACGGCTGCGTGCGTTCCATGAGAGCTGCGTTAAAAGATGGGGGCTTGAAACCCGAACAGATTGATTACATCAATGCGCATGGGACCTCTACCTATTTAAACGACAAAATCGAGACCTTGGCTATGAAAAAGACATTCGGCGATTACGCCTACAAGGTGGCCATCAGTTCCACGAAATCCATGACAGGCCACCTCTTGGGCGCTGCCGGTGGCATTGAATTTATCATCTGCTGCATGAGTATGAAGAATTCCATTGTTCCTCCGACCATCAACTACGAAAATAAGGACCCCGATTGCGACCTGGACTATGTGCCTAATAAAGCCAGGACTTTAAAGGTCAGGGTTGCTATGTCCAACGTGCTTGGCTTCGGTGGGCATAACGCGACCATCATCGTGAAGGAATACAAGTAGTTCGCACGCCATCGTTTTTTATCCCGCCTTCGCAACTTGTCCTCACCGCAGGTGAGGAGAAAACACAACGTAGGGGCGCGGATGAAGGCGAAGGAATGGCTTCGGCGGGATGTCATTGGATGGCATGTCCAGAGCAAGATATTGAGGGGTAAATACGGATATCGCGGGCATGCCCATTGGAGTTCCATGGCACAGACCATTACGCAAAAAATATTAGCCAGACACTGCGGCAAAAAAGACGTAGGGCCGAACGAATTCATCTGGGTCAAAGTCGATTTTACTCTCGGCAATGACATCACTGCGCCGATTGCGATCGACGAATTTGAAAAGGCGGGATTCGGTGAGGTTTTTGACAAAGATAAAATCGCACTGATCCCGGATCACTTCACGCCGGCCAAGGATGCCAAGAGCGCTAACCAGGCTAAAAAGCTCAAAATTTTTGCGTCCAAGCACCACATCACGCATTACTATGAAGTCGGCCGCATGGGCATTGAGCATGCACTTCTGCCAGAATTGGGATTGGTTGGACCCGGGGACCTCGTGATCGGCGCAGATTCACACACCTGCACCTATGGAGCCTTGGGGGCATTTTCAACGGGTGTTGGGTCAACGGATCTGGCTGTGGCATGGCAGACAGGCCATGTGTGGCTGAGGGTCCCTGAATCCATAAAATTTGTTTTCAAAGGCAAGCTGGACAAGTGGGTCGGTGGTAAGGACCTGATTCTGTCTGTTATCGGCGATATCGGCGTTGAAGGCGCCAGGTATAAAGCCATGGAATTCGCCGGAGAGGCGATCCGTTGTCTGTCTATGGATGACCGCCTTGCCATGTGTAAGATGGCGATTGAGGCCGGTGGAAAGTCCGGCATCATTGAGCCGGATGAAGTGACTTTTGACTACGTCAAAAGTCACGACCATCGTCGACAGTCCACAGACCACAGAAAAAATCAAAAAAAACCGTCGACCGTCGACCATGGACTGTGGACGGAATTACAATCAGATAAAGATGCTCCTTATGCTGAAGTCAAGGAATATGATGTAACAAAGTGGGAGCCTGTGGTGGCATTGCCGCATTTGCCCAGCAACATCAAGCCGGTCAGCAAAGTCGGCCGTGTCAAGATCGACCAGGTGGTGATCGGTTCCTGCACCAACGGCAGGATCTCGGATTTAAGGATTTCCGCCAAAATACTCAAAGGCAAAAAGATTGATCCCCGCGTGCGCCTGATTGTTATTCCGGCAACGCAGGCGATTTATTTAGAGGCTTTGAAAGAGGGGTTGCTTGAAATTTTTGTCAAAGCCGGCGGCGTTGTTTCAACGCCGACCTGCGGTCCGTGTCTGGGCGGTCATGCGGGGATCTTAGCCGATGGCGAGGCGTGCCTGGCCACGACAAACAGGAATTTTATGGGCCGCATGGGAGACAAGAACAGTTTTGTGTTTTTGTCCAATCCGGCTGTGGCAGCCGCCAGTGCTCTGAGAGGGGTTATCACGCATCCCGGAGAAATCACATAATGATCAAGGGCAGGGTTTATAAATTCGGCAATGACGTTAATACCGACGACATCATTTCGGCGCGGTATCTCAACACCACAGATCCCAAGGAATTGGGTTCGCATTGCATGGAAATTCTGGATAAAGACTTTCCGGCAAAGGTCAAAGCCGGAGATATTATCGTGGCCGGGAATAACTTCGGCTGTGGTTCTTCGCGCGAGCACGCGCCTATTGCCATCAAAGGCTGTGGGGTGTCGCTGGTCATTGCCAAGAGCTTTGCGAGGATTTTTTACCGCAATTCCATCAACATCGGTTTGCCGATCATTGAATTAAAAGAAGCAGACGACATCAGCCCTGGCGACGATTTGGAAGTGGACCTGGCGCAGGGCATTGTCAAGAATCTAACAAAACAAAAAACATACAACGCCGGGCCTTTTGCGGATTTTGTTCGCCAAATCATCGCAAAGGGAGGGCTTGTGAATTGGGTGAAAAGTTCAAAAAATGTCCACGGTCCATGGTCGACGGACCACGGACAAGAAAAATAGTTTTTGTTTTTCTGTGGTCTGTGGACTGTGGTCTATAGACCAAATCAATCCTAAAGGAGTTTATGATGTATAAGATCGCAGTCATTCCGGGTGACGGAACAGGGCCGGAAGTGGTCCGTGAGGGCTTGAAGGTCCTTGAGGCCGCGAGTATTAAATTCAATTTCAAATACGAGACCAAGGAATTTGATTTCAGCGGGCAGAGGTATCTGAAGACCGGGAAATTGGTTGAGGACAAGGATGTCGAAGAGCTCAAGAAATTCAACGCGATTTATCTGGGCGCAGTCGGCGATCCGGACGTCAAGCCCGGCATTATCGAAACCGGGGTGTTGCTCAAATTGAGGTTTGCCTTGGACCAGTACATCAATTTGAGGCCGGTCAAGCTCTATAATTCCGCTTTTTGTCCTTTAAAGGACAAAAGACCGGAAGACATTGATTTTGTCGTGGTGCGCGAGAACAGCGAAGGCCTGTATAAAGGGTTGGGCGAATTTAAAGATAAGGGCACCAAGGATGAAGTGGCCATACAGATTTCCTATAATACAAGGAAAGGCGTTGAGCGCTGCATTCGTTATGCCTTTGAGTTGGCCCGGAAACGGCCTAGAAAGCAATTGACCCTTTGCGGCAAGACAAATGTCCTGACCTATGCCTGGGACCTTTGGCAGCGCACGTTCGATGAAGTGGCCAAGGAATACACGGATGTTAAAACAGATTATGCGCATGTGGATGCCACGACCATGTGGTTCGTTAAAAATCCGGAGTGGTTTGATGTGATCGTGACGGACAATATGTTCGGCGACATCATCACGGATTTAGGCGCCATGGTGCAGGGTGGTATGGGCATTGCTGCCGGAGGCAACATCAATCCGCAAGGGGTCTCGATGTTTGAGCCGATCGGTGGCTCAGCCCCGAAATATACGGGCAAAAATGTGATCAATCCCATGGCGGCCATTTGCGCGCTTGCCATGCTTTTGGAGAACATCGGCGAAGAAGAGGCCGGTAAGGCTGTTGAAAATGCGGTGATCAAGATCGCCCAGACAAAACTGAAGTCACTGGCCGCAGGACGTATGGGCTATTCGACGACCGAGGTTGGGGATCTTGTGGTTGATAACCTGAAATGAATCCCGATGGCCAAGATAAGGCCACGGGATTAATTCCGGCAGATAACTTATGTTTGCTTCGCTCCATAAGTTATGCTGTCATTTAAGTCGGTGATTTAGTGGTGGAGTTTATCCAATGAGAAAAAAAAGTAAATACAATGTGGCGGTGGTTGGAGTTGGTGCAGTTGGCGTTGAGATGCTCAGGGCCTTGAAGCAGCGCAATTTCCCTGTCGGGAACCTGAAAGTCCTGGCGCGCAGCGCCCGGGATATTTCTGTGGACGGTCAGACCTACCATGTCGAACAGGTTTGTCCGGAAGCTTCTGAAGGAATAGACATTGCCTTGTTTGCCGGAACCGAAGGCGAAAAGGGCGCGGCAGTGACTTATGCGCCTGAGGCTGTCAAAAGGGGTGCTGTTGTTATCGACAACGGCGCGGATTTCCGTATGGAGCCTGATGTGCCTTTGGTGGTTCCTGAGGTCAATCCTAAAGACGCAAAAAAATACAAAGCGCGAGGGATTATTGCCAATCCCAACTGCTCGACCATTCAGATGGTGGTGGCATTGGCACCGATCCACAAATTGTCAAAGATAAAAAGAGTTATTGTGACTACATTCCAGGCTGCTTCAGGTGCAGGAAGTAAAGCAGTCAACGAGCTTTTCGACCAGACCAAAGCTGTCCTTAATCCCGAAGGAGCTAATCTTGAGGCAGGTACGAATCTTCAATTCAAAGCAGTTTCTGAATCCTTGCCTCAACAGATTGCTTTCAATGTTTTTCCGCACATCGGCGGTTTTGCAGAAGGCGATTTTACCTCTGAAGAGTGGAAGATGGTCAAAGAGACCCACAAAATCATGCATGATTCCAAGATGAAGATTTCCGCCACCACTGTCCGAGTTCCGGTCAAGACAGGTCACAGTGAAGCTGTTTATATTGAGACCCAAAAGCCTTTGGCTATCGAAGATATTCGTCGTGCTTTAGCCGAGGCGCCGGGAATCAAAGTGATGGATGATGTTCGCAAGTGCGTCTATCCTTTGCCCATTGATGTTGAAGGCAAAGACGAAGTGTTTGTTGGCCGCATCCGCAAAGACCCTTCCAACGAAAAAGGCCTGTGGCTGTGGGTCGTGGCCGACAATTTGCGCAAGGGCGCTGCCACCAATGCGGTGCAGATCGCAGAGCTTTTGATCAAGCGCTAAGTTCTCTCATGCAAAACATTAAGCTGACCATAGCATATGACGGAACGCGGTATGCGGGTTGGCAGAGGCAAACCAGCCACGATTGCTCCCCGATTCGCCGCCATTCCAAAAGGACCATCCAGGAAGAGATTGAGTCCGTCCTTGCGAAAATCTTTCATAAAAAGATTTATCTCATTGGATCCGGACGTACGGATGCCGGCGTGCATGCCGCGGCTCAGGTTGCCAATTTCAAGGCCGCAACGTCTATGCCGATGGCCCGGCTGCAGAAGGCGCTCAACGCCAACCTGCCGAGGGATATCGCTGTTACGGATGTTGCGCGAGTTCCTTTGAGTTTTCACGCCCGTTTTCAAGCAAAGTCAAAGATCTACCGGTATCTCATCGCGCAGTCCAAAACAAAGGCCGTACTTCCGAAGGGGTTGGTTTGGTGGGTGAAGTATTCTCTGGATGTTGCCCTCATGCAAAAAGAATCGTGTTGTCTGGTCGGCCGCCACGATTTTTCTTCCCTTCAGGCTACGGACCGAAACAAGAGAAAATCCACGACGAGCATCATAAGTCTTGTTGTCAAAAAGCAAAAGGGTCCGGCTGTGTTGCCTTTGTTAAAGGACACTGAGCTTTTATCGATTGATATCCGGGCTACGGGCTTTTTGCGCAATATGGTCCGCAATATTGTCGGGACATTGATTGAGATTGGCCGAGGCAAAATTCCAAAGGGCGAGCTGAGAAAAATCTTACTAAAGAAAGACCGGGCTGCGGCAGGGCCTTGCGCACCGGCTTGCGGCCTTTACTTATTGGGTGTTAATTATGATGTCGAATAATCCGGTATTTGCGAGGAGATTTTCGCAGTTGTCGCGTTGGGATTTCTATTCTTTTGTTTTTTTCGGGTTTATTTTGGTCCTGCAGGCCGCCAACTGGTTCCGGATGCCCATTTTTGTGGATTGCTATTACCACTTGGCGGCTGCCCAGGGGTTTCAGGAAGCCGGAGGATGGGTGGGGCATGCGTTTTGGGAATACGCACCTGTGGGTAGGCCACACCTTTATCCGCCGTTCTTCCAGCTCTTGGAACTCATCTTTCTTAAAATGGGGGTAGCGCCGATCTTCGTGGCCAGGTTTTTTGATTTCCTGATTTTTCCGTTGTTTCTTTTCGTTGCCTGGTTTGTGACCAAGAAGCTTTTTTCCGATGAGCTGGCTTTCCTGAGCTTGTTTTTGCTCAATGCGTTATATCCGTTGTATTTGGTTCTTTTGAGCAACACCGCCTTTAGTCTCGGTCTGATATTCCTGCTGTTGTCTTTTTTGTGCCTCGAACAGAAAAAACTTGTGTCATCCGCCCTGTATCTGGGTCTGGTGTTTTACACGCATAGCCTGATGAGTTTGTTTGCGCTTTTGGCAATTGTCTTCTACGGCGCCTTGAATGCCCGGATTAGAAAGGACGCATTCAAAATATCTTTTTGGGCGTTGGTCTCGGCCTTGCCCATGCTCATTCACCAAATGCGGTATCTGGAGTATGTACTTTTTTTGAAAAAGCTGGAATTTTACTTTGTTCAGCTGAATTTTCTTCTTTATGCGTTGGCTTTGTTGGGGGCGTTTGCCTGTTTTAAAAAAAAGGGCCGCTATCTTTTTTTTGTTGCCTTGACCGTGAGCCTGATGCCCTTGCTTGTGACCCACAGGGATCGGTTTGTTTCAGGCCAGGGACTCCTGCCGCTTGGGCTGTTGGCGGCTGTTTATTTATTAGGTCTTCTTGAAAAGTTATCAAAAAAGGGCAGGGGATGGACGTATTTGTTTTGGGGAGCCGGTGTGGCTGTGTTCTATGTTGCCACACCGCTTGTTGTGATGTCTCCTTTGAATAAGGGGCCTGAAGTTATTTTGGATTCCAGCTTTGCCAATCATGTGGGCATGGTGGAGAAGTCTTATTCATCCAAGGCCGGCACCATTTATTACAAAAAGTTTGCCGAAGAAATGACGGAATTGGTCAGGGATGTGTCTGGGCCGGAGGATGTATTCTTTTGTCAGCCCCCTTATGCCGGAGGTCTGGCCTTTCTTACCACACCCCGCGCAACGTCCAATGCGATGCTTAGCGAAGTCAGGCCGTTTGAGCCTTTTGATGAGATTGCGGCAGCCCGTTATATCCTTTGGTTTAAAGATCCGACTTTTGAGTATCCTGAACTTCTGGGGCAGCTGGTCAATCGCTATGGCCTCAAAAAGATTACAGAAACGGAGATTGCTTATCTTTATTTGAACGAAAAGGTCCATGGCCGCAAACACGTTGTCCCGGCTTCTGTGCCTTTTTGGGCCTGTTTGGTCTTGATGGGGGCAGTCCTTTTGGCCCTTTGCCTTGATCGCCCCGGCCATAAAAAAAGTTGACACAACACCATGAATATGTTATATTTTTTGCTCTTGTTAAAACTTCGTGAGCCCACAACTTATGGAGCGTTAGCGAACATAAGTTGTATGGGCGAACGAATCCCGTGCCTGCAAGCAGATTTCATACATTGAAGCTTGGAAATCTGCGAAGTGTTTAGGCATCGGGACACATCTAGTATATGTGAGGCTTTTTAAGCATGAAAACCTTCATGGCGAAAAACCAAGATGCGAGCGTCCGCCAAAAACAGTGGTTTGTGGCGGACGTGAAGAACAAAATTCTCGGTCGTGCCGCGGCCCGAATTGCAACAGTCATTCGGGGCAAGCACAAGGCTATCTATACGCCCCATGTGGATGTTGGCGATCATGTGGTGGTGGTCAATGCCGGCAAGATCAGGGTGACCGGCCGTAAGCTGCAGGAAAAGCAATACCTGCGTTTTTCCGGTTATCCGGGGGGTCTGAAAAGTACTAGTCTGGATGTGATGCTGAAAACCAAGCCCACAGAGGTGATCAGACGCGCTGTTCGGAGAATGCTCCCTGCGGGGCCATTGTCACGTCGCATGCTCAAAAAACTTGAAGTTTACACGGGTGAGGATCATCCGCACAAGACAAGAAATCTCAAAACGTTAGAGGTGTGATCATAATGGAAATCAGCATTATCAAAGCAACGGGTCGGCGCAAAGAAGCCACGGCGCGCGTTCGCCTGTCCAACGGCGAAGGCAAGATCGTTGTCAACAAGAAGCCGTATGAAAAGTACTTTGTGCGCGAGACCGACCGCATCATTGTCAATCAGCCGTTTGCCGCCACCAATTCAGTTAACAAGTTTAACGTCAATGCTTTGGCGGATGGGGGCGGATTGACAGGGCAGGCCGGTGCTCTTCGGCACGGGATTTCTCGTGCTTTGGCCAAGGTGGATCAGGACTACAAGGTGCTTTTGAGGAAAAACGGCTTCTTGACTCGCGATCCCAGGACCAAGGAACGCAAAAAGTACGGCCAGAAGGGAGCTCGCAAGAAATTCCAGTGGACGAAGAGGTAATGATTAGTCGATAGACAATAGTCGATAGAGGTAACTCAACCGCTGAATTTCTTCAGCGGTTTTTTTTCGGCAGAAGGCCGAAGGCCCGCGGCAATACCTTATAAGCGCGGGGTGCTTTGTCCGACGAAAATCCTTGACGAGAGTGTTTTTTTATTTTATTATAGTAAGACGACATTTTGATTTACTCTCGGCGAGAAAAAAAGGTAATTTGAGGAGCACGCCGAAAGAAAGGAGCAT
>JAZDLY010000025.1:0-2964 GCA_043801485.1 Candidatus Omnitrophota bacterium
ACGAGGATTTCCCCATCGAAGTGTCCTGCGAGGCATTTTCTCCGTTCATCAGGGGAGATGAAAAGCATTCCGCGTTGCCGGTCGCCATTTTTCGATTCAAGCTCAACAATCCGACTTCGCGGTCCATGACCGCAAGCCTCATGCTGACGCTGCGGAATTTGATCGGCGAGTGGTGCGTGGGCAGATTCAACCAGGTGATCGACACACAGCATGCGCTGCACCTGTTTGCCTACAACAAAAAATGCCAAAGTCACGATCCGGCTAACGGTGAGATGTGCCTGACGTTCTTGAAAAAGAAAAATATCGAAACCAGCTATCTGGGTGAATGGAATATGCAGTCTAAGCATTTTGTCTTTGACAAGACATCTTTCGCGATGGCCGAGGCCTGGGATGCGTTTGCGCAGGAAGGCCTGTTGCCGAACGTCAATCTGGAGCGCCTGGTTCAGTCGGAAAGTTTTCAGATGGGTGGCGCTATCGCGGCCCGGACTGTGCTCAAACCAAAGTCTTCGGTGACCGTGACGGTTATGCTCTCATGGTATTTCCCCGGCTACGGCGAAGGCCACATGTACGAAGCCTGGTTCAGGAATGTCGCGGATGTGGCAAATTACACAATGGATCGCACAGACGATCTGTATCGCCAAACCAAAGAAGGGGCCGGTGCCTTGCAGGCATTAAAATTGGAACCGTGGCTCAAGGATGCCCTGGCCAACAATTTGTATCCTTTGATTTCCGGATCTCTCTGGACCAAGAAGGGGCGCTTTGGCCTGTTTGAATCCCCCGAGGTTTGTCCTTTGCTGGGAACGCTCGACGTTGGATTCTACGGGACGTTGCCGCTGGCCTTTTTCTTCCCGACGCTTGAATTGCGCCAAATGATGCAGTTTGCCGACGCCCAACGGCCGCAAGGCTACATCCCGCACGACCTGGGGTTCAAGAGAAGCGATTTGGCCTCCAACAGCACCAACGGACTTTTGTGGAAGGACCTTAACGCCAAGTTTATCCTTTTGGCGTACAGAGATTTTCTTTTCACGCGGGATGAAAATTTTCTTAAGAAATTATATCCGTTTCTCAGAAAGGCCTATTATTGGTTGGTGGCTGCGGACAAAAATAAAGATTTTCTCCCGGACCACGAAGGTGCGGACCAGACATTTGACTGTTGGGAGTTTTACGGCGCCAGTTCCTATGGGGGAGGCATCTTTTTGGCAAGCCTCCTGGCTTTGGAAAAGATCGCTCTTCACCTTCAGGATGAGCCGACGCGCAAGGAAGTTGCAGCCTGGTACAAAAAGGCGCGGATTAGTTTTGAAAAAAAATTATGGTACAAAAGCTTCTTTTTAGGGTATAATAATAATAAAGAAGGTTTAACGCAACATCAGGTCTCCCACTGTGTTAAATCTCAGAAAGTAAGTATTGCGTGTATGGCTGCCCAGCTGGTGGGACAATGGGCAGCGCACTTCTTGGGGCTGGGTTATATTGTGTCCCAGGACAAGGTCCACCGCGCTGTTGAGACGATGTTGAAACTCAACGCACAGGCTTCGTCGTTCGGGGCTGTCAATGCTGTTTTGCCGTCGGGTGAGAGAGACAAAACAAACTGGCAGTCCGAGAATGTGTGGTTTGGCATGACGTATGTCTTGGCCAGCCTGGCTGTTTACGAAGGCTTTGAAAAAGAGGGATTGGACCTTGCCAAGCGTGCCTGGGACAACGCCACGGTCAATATCGCCAACCCATGGAATCAGGCCGATATGGTATCTTCCAGCGACGGAAGCTATCTCTTCGGCGACCATTACATGAGGAATATGGTGATCTGGTCACTTTTGTGGCCGCTGGCGAAAAAAAATAAAGCGCTCGAAGCATTCTTGAAGGAGCCCCAAAAATGAGAGAAGCATATTTTAAAGGCGAAAATCTTTCGGAGCGTGCCCGGAAAAATCTTTTTATCCTGGATGCCATCCGGCGTCGGGGACCCATCAGCAAAACAGACATCTCCAGCCTTATTGGTCTGAATGTTGTGACCATCTCCAATTACATCGACGATTTCCTGCGTCACAAGATTGTTTTCGAAAAAGAATTCGATGTTTCCAAGGGCGGCCGCCGACCACTCTTATTGGATTTAAACACGTCCGCCGGCTATGCGGTGGGCATCGGCGTCAACCTGTTGAACACGATCGGTGTGGTGACGGATTTGAGCGGCAAGATTGTCGCCAAAGTGAAAAAAGATAAGACAGCTAGTACTTCTAAAGACGTGGTGGATTCCATCATGGCGGTGGCCGCAGAGCTTTTAAAGAACACCAAGGCAGACGCCAGCCAAATCAAAGGCATCGGCATCGGCGTTGCCGGCGTCGTCAATGCGGACCGGGAAAAAGTTCGTTGGCCGGAGCGCGTGGGCGAGAGTTTTCACTATGTCGATGTCACCGTTCCCTTAAAAGATATTTTCGAACGCGAATTCCACTTTCCCGTGATGGTGGAAAACGACGCGACATTGGCCTGCTTCGGCGAGCAGTGGCTGGCTTTGGAGTCTGATGTCAAAGATCTTATTTATCTGTTTTCCGGCGTGGGCTGCGGCCTCATGTTCAACAGCGAAATCTATCACGGCGCTTCGGGCTGTGCCGGCGAGATCGCGATCCACAGCGACAGGCGCGAAACTCCGTATTTTCTGGAACGTTGGCAGGCAGACCTTGGGATTCACGAGGATTATCTGAGGGCCGTGAAATGGTCCAAGGACAAGAAGGCTTCCGACGCAGGGGCCCAAGAAGTAACTCTGGCGAAAATTTTCGAAATGGCCAAAAAAGGTGAATCTCCGGCGGCTGATATCATCCGTCAGGCCGGTTGGCGCCTGGGAGTGCGGGCGGCTCATCTGATCAATCTCCTGAATCCGGAGATGGTCATCATCGGCGGCGGCATTGAAGAGGCGGGGCTTTCATTTTTAGAAGAGGTCAAGGCCGCTGTCAGCGAATGGTGCTTTGAAGAAGCGGC
>JAZDLY010000041.1:0-18352 GCA_043801485.1 Candidatus Omnitrophota bacterium
CCTTGAACAGGCCCCAGGTTTTTGAAACGGCTGTAAAAGACCAACATCAGCAAAACACAGATCGCCGGCGCCAGAAGATTGGCAAAATTTGCCACTACCACACCAAAGGATCCTCCGATTTTATAGCCGGTATAGGTGGCATATTTTACCGAAATGGCTCCGGGGAAAATTTTGACGAACCCGGAAACATCCAGGAATTCCGTTTTTGTCAGCCAGTGATACCGCTCAACGATCTCTCGCTCTGTCAGCGGCAGAAACGAATATGCCCCGCCGATGGCAAAAAGCCCGATTTTAAAAAACGCCATAAAAAGTTGCGCATAAACCATACTGCCCCCGTCTACGACTTACTGTGTGCCTTAAAAAATTCCCAAATCACACCGACCGCATCGATGTCGCGACTTGTCTTGCCGATCGCCCGCTCCCGCAAATACTGCTTGCCGCCGGGCCACGTGTGTCCGCCGTTCTCGATTTTATACAACACCACGTCTGCGTTATCGCGGCAAGACGGATATGTCAGGCGCTGAACATGCGTGTCGTCTTGCGGGTCTTGACCTGTCAATTCCTCTGCCAGAGGCAAACTGGAACAGGCATTCTGTTCGGCCCAGAATTCCGTGGTCTTAAAAACAGACAAAACCCGCCCCATTCTTTTGAGCCCGACCCGAATCACCCCTCCGTCCCAGGGGACAAATGGATCATTGTCGCCGTTGATCAGCAATACCGATACCCGATGGCTTGGCCTGCACCCAGAGAGTAGACGAACTGGTAAGGCACCCGCGACCCCGGCTACGGCTGCGATTCGATCCGACAACTCGCAGGCCAGACGCATGGCCATCATGGCGCCATTGGAAATTCCGGCCACATAAATACGCTTGGAATCAATAGAATAATTTGTTTCCAACGCGTCGATTAAGACATCGAAGAATCCAACATCATCAATATGTTCGCGCTGGACCCGATACACAGATAAACCGCTACCGTCGTTCCAATGGTTTTTTACACCGTCCGGGTAGATCACAAGAAAACCCTCGCGGTCCGCCAACCGGTCAAATCCATTTTCGGTCAAATGTTGCATTTTTTCACCTGAGCCTCCGCCGCCGTGCAACACAATCAGGAGCGAAACTTTTTTTGAACCGTCATAAGTGCTCGGCGTGTAGATACGGAATGTCCGTTCCCGGCCGTTTGCCAAAATCGATTCCGTGTGGTCCTGAGGGGTTTCAACGCTCTTTTCGGTAAACGCGTGCACGGCACAAACCAAATTCAAAACCAATACCACGGCACTAAAACAGAATATTTTTTTCATAGTCAGAGAGCTTGCGATGACTTAATGTCCTTCGCCGCGCATCATGGCCAGGGCATGAGGAATGAGGTCCATAATGGCCTCAAAAGACTGCCGTGCCCCCTTGGGGTTACCGGGCAGATTAATGATGAGTGTATTGGCGCGCAAACCGCAGACAGCGCGCGACAAAGCAGCATATTTGGTGTGCTTGACCCCTTGTCGACGTATTTCTTCGGCCAGGCCGATCACTTCTTTCTCCACGACAGACTTTGTGGCTTCCGGCGTGACATCCCGGGGCCCAAGGCCCGTGCCGCCGCAGGACAAAACAACATCCGCTTCCCCGCAGTCACAGACAGTTTTTAGCCTGGTCTTGATGAGATAAACGTCGTCCGGCAGGATTTCTTTCTTTATAACCAAGGCCCCACTTTTTTTCAAGAGGCTGGCCAGGACCTTGCCGGTTTCATCACTTCGAAAGCCGGCCGCGCACGCATCGCTGATTGTCAGAAGCACAACGCGAACATTTTGAAGGTGCCGTGTTTTTGCGGCCATATCTGTCCTTATTCAGCCCGGACGCCTTCCACAAGACTATTGACCTGCCGCTGCAAATATCTCTGGTTGCGCTCAGGAAGGAGATTTTGTATTTTTTCTTTAAATTCGTTCTTCAACCACAACACGCGGGGACTACTGACATAAGAAGAGATCCTGAACGGAAACACGACCGACGGTTGGTCGTGCCGGATGTAGGTCAAAAGTTTGCGGAATGTTTTGGATTCATTGAGGAGCTTTGTGGAAATATTCACCGCCAGATAACCGTCGAGGGTATCGTAGGATGTGATCTTGCCGTCCATAGCACCGTTGACCTCAGGCGAGCGCAGTTTGATCTGGGACAGGTATTCCCCGCGGCCTCCCTGGAAAAACATGGAAAGTTCTTCAAAGGCGATTCTTTCCAGCGAAGGCACCCCCAGGAATTGTGCCACGGCATGCAAAAGGGGGTCATCCCCCACCATCCCTTTTGTGACGAACAGCTGGCCTTTGAACATATCTTTGGCAGCACTGTCAAACTTCAAGTCGCCGTCGAGCTTACCCAACAGAACATTGCCGGCCTTTTTAGTTTTTTCAAAAAATTCGCTCAACTCAACACCCCGCACATGCGTCTCGCCCTTGACATACAGGCCTTTTTCCGCGGCCAGAAAATCAAAACGGCCTTCCAGCGCCCCCCGGTAGCAAGAACCTTCCAGGTCCTCTAAGGCAAACCCGCCTTCCTGAAGACGCAGGATTCCCGAGATGTCCTGAAAATCAAAATCTCTGCTGAAAATTTCATCCATGCCTTCTTGGTCGCCGGACTCCACCGCGATGCTGGCCGAAAATCCTTCTGCATCCAGCAAAACATCTTCGTCGTAGGTGACGTGCAAACCCGAAAAATCAAGATCCATGGTGTTGAGTGTTTGGCGAGAGGCAGAACGCAGGCTGCTTTTGATATCACCCACCAACCCCTGCTCGAGGAAATCCGCCGAATAGGACAAAGTAAATCCGGGACGGCCCAAAACCTCATAGGCTGCGGATAACTGCAAGTCCAGATGAGGCGTCTGGTTTTGCGCAAAAGCGAAATCCATGCGGAAAGGGATTTCGTTGACCTGCATCGAAATATTCTCACCTCGAGCGCGATCCCGGGTAACAACCCCCTGACCGTTGATTTTTGTCAGAGACAACGCGTTGAAAAAGTTAACCTGGGAATTGACAATTTTTACGTTGAGCATCGTCTTTAAGTCCGCCAGTGGCCCCTTGACCTTGAGCACAGCATCCACCACCCCGCGGGCTGTCAAGTATTCGTTGTTGATGACCGGAAAATCATCGAGAATCATATTCAAAAAATTCATTTCAAAATCCAGGCCGGGCTCAGGCCCCGCACCCAAGACACGACCATGACCGCTGAATTTTAAAGACTCATTGCTGAATTCACAGCGCGTGATCAAAAAATCCTTCTCCTCGCTCTCTCCTTCAAACACATAATCAAAAGGTTTCATAAAACCACTGCCGCGCAACACTTCGGCACCCTCAAGGGTTGGGACACGGATCGATTTAAAAATAATTCTGCCGCGGGAAGCATAGATTCTGTTTTTGAGACACGACAAATACCCCTGCAGGTCCATATCAATGGCGCCGGCCAATTCGATATCCTGGCCTTTAAAAAAAGTCGTCTCATAAAAACCGATGGTTTTATCGACCTTGCTCAAGAGGGCGCGGCCAATGTCAGTCAGCTGACGAAAACTTTGCGGTTGAAAACGCACGCCTTGCATATCAATATTTTTAACGTTAACTTTTTGTTTCACGATCGAGAATACATCAAAGCCTATATTGATTTTCTGTGAAGAAAAAACAGTCCGGTCTCCTCGTCCCACGACCAGACCGCGCAGGGTCAGGCCGTGCAACAGATTAAAGCTTGTCTTCTCGTAATCCAAAAAAAGTCCTTCAGACTTAAAGAGAACTTTGATTTCTTGGAATTTTTTGTTGACGACCAGCGTGATGATGAGGTTCGTGGTGGTAACAAAAACCACGAGTGCGATGACAGCCAGCCCAAAAAACCGTAACCGGCTAAGGCGTGAGCTCAAGGAAAAGTTTGTCATTCCGGTAGACCTTGATTTTGTCTACGTAGTCGTACACGAGGTAAGTATTGCGGAACACAGAGTTGTAAGAACGGGGGGCTTTGCGGTCATAGAACACCAAAAAAAGCGGCTGGGCAAAAAGTTCTTTGCGGATTTCTTTGATCATGCCCGCTTCCTCTTGCCCTAAGTCCTTTTCGTCTCTAAAACTGCTGATGATTTTATAAATGATGAGCTTGGCAAACACAAGACCCTTGTGTTTGGGATAGCGGAGGATATAATTGGAAAGGATATTGAGCGAATTAAAATAATCGGAATGGTCAAAATAATATTCGCCGAGCGCAAAAGCTGCTGTTGAGGCATACGGCGAATCGGGAGAGTCCTTGAGAAGAGTCTTGAGCGACAAGACGGCAAAATCAATGCGACCCTCGTCGATATCCAGGAGGCTCTCACGATAACGGTCACGGGATTCCAGCGTCGCGCAACCGCCTAACATCAGAAGACCGACACAAAAAAACACAAAACGATATTTCATATGTCTATTATACAAATCTCTGGCGGTTCTCACAAGATAAATTTCTTTTGTTTGAGCCAAGCCACACGTCGATGCGATCGATTTTACCGTCCCGGACCATGGCAGCATAGGGCGCCCGGCATTCATTGCCGGCGACTTCTACCACCACTTTGTCTTTTTGCCATAACTCCAGACGTACGGGCAGTGCCGCCTGCGGACCGAACGTATTCTTCCTCGCAAGATTGTGATAGGTCACCAGCGTCCTGCCCAAAAACAGAAAAGTATAGGTGTTGGCTTCCAGAGAAACGTTCACAGACACACCGTTGACCCACACCGAGCCGCGGCAGCGTTTTTTGGTAAAAAACCGACCACAGAGCACAGGACGAAAACGCAATGAGAGCTCTCCCTGCGCGTTAACACCAAAAGGCTCATGTCCCATATTCATCAGGCGCCACATGTGGATGAGCTCTGCCGTAGAGCCGCTCAAGCGTGCCACAAAACCGGTCCCATGCAACGAGGCGTCCGGATGGACGCTGGAGACAATAAACGAGGAATTTTCCAGAATGCTGCGGCCGTACACCGAAGGTTTTTGAAAACAAACCAGGATTTGAAAAAATTCTTTTGTGAATTCTTCGTAAAGTCCATTTTTCAACAACTCCAGCAGAAATTTGTACTCCATGTGAAGCCAGACCGATTCATTCTCCAGCCACCCGGCCGTAAACGCCTTGGCCCGACCCAGCTCATAACTTTCTTTTGCAAGCGACGCGTTGACTTTATACATTTTGAGCTTGCGGTCATAGAGGGGACTGGCTTTGACAGCCTGATAAAGAGCCTTGGCTTTGTCACTCTCGGTCCTGAGCGCATGCACAAACCCTTCCAAAAATAGAGGCAGCTTGACCTGCTCGAATTTCTGGGGCAGGACCGCGTGTTTGCCATCGTCTTCTGTCACAATATCGTATTCCAGAACACGGTGGGTAAAATACGTGGTGCAAAGACCTGTTTGAGGGTCAAGCCCCTTGGCAATGCCGGCGTTGCATTTTTCAAGCGCCAACTCGAAAAATTCAACCATCTCTCCGACGGTGATAGACCTCGCCGGAGGCTCAGCCACGCCACGCCGGACTTTAAACCGATAGGCCTCTTTCAACGCATTGGCTTTGTCCCAAAAATCAAAATCATTCGCCTTTGCTGCCAAGAGGGATTTTAATCCCACCAGAAATTCATAAAGCTCAACAATCAAGCTGATCCGGCGGTCCGGGCCGACCCCGAGGGACTCTAGAGTTTTTCTGATCCACAAAATCAGGCGTTTCAATTCAAAAGTTTCACTCAAAGAAGATCCGAAGAGCCCCGGCAAACCATTCAAGGCATCGTACCAATTCGGCTTATCCGCCTCCATCTCAACCCCCACGCCGAAGGGATCCAATGTCGCCAATTTGTTGGCAACGACGCACAAAAGTTTTTCTAAGAGCGTCGTCCTCAACAGGTCCCCCTGGCCGCCATGGATGCGGACCTTGTTTTTATCGGCATGCCGCTTGAGGATGTAGGCATTCTTCTCTTCGTCATGACCCAGGGCATGATATTGCCGCACTTCGCCGTGCTGCAAGACCATGCGTTGACGCCGCGGTTTCACAAAGACATGGGTGTCGTAATATGTGAAATCGTTCTTCTCGAACAAAAGCCAAAACATACGGTCCGGATACAACGCCTGGAAGCTTTCCAAAAGGTCTGTGTTGTACGTCCAGTGATCAGTCCAGTACCCTTCACCAAAGGCCGCCTCTTCGCTAGATCGGGCCACCTCCAGGATCCCCTTGACCAGCTCTTCGGGGGTGCAGGACAGGAAAATCTTGTTCTCACTGACATAATGAAGGAAATCGCCGAGCGCAAACGGATGGGCAACGATATGGGCGATCTTTTTGACGTCCCGCTCATGAAATTTCTGCGCCAGAGAACTCTGGAAAAAATCGGTTTCCCCGATGACAAAACGATCCCCGCGGAACACCAGAGGATTGTAGCCGTCGAGCTGAATCAAATTCATAAAATCAACGATGTTTTTTTCGCCCAGCAACGGATTGAAAAAGATATCCGAGCGCCGATTCTGATTCATGTCGCGATAGTTGCCTTCTCCTTCGGAAAAGAAGGTCGGCGAAATCATAAAACGGTTGTAATCCCGCTCGAGGTCTCCGTGTTTTCGCGAAAAAACATAGACGATCTTTTGACGGTCACCGACAGAGACCGAATGCGGCAAGCCGCCCCGCAACACATTGTCTAGGTATGTCTGGCGAACATAGAGATCAAAGGCTGGAATCCCACTGGCGGTAAAAACGCGGTCCGTCACTCCCTCGATCAACGCCTGGTTTTGCGCTTTCTTTTTAGAAACAAACGCCGCATCCATCTTATCGATGCGGTACTTTTTGATATCTCCAACGTCAAACACATGCCCCAAAAGGGAAATAATCTTGTGCTCTGCCGAAGGCCCCAGCGCAAAACGGAGGTGAGAAAATGCACATGGTGTTTTATTCTTGGCCGTCTGCTGGGTCGGACATCTGAATGCCTTCGCGGTGAAGAATTTCAAGGGAGTGCTGAAATCACAGACAGGTCCGAACACAAGCGAAGGATCAACCACCACCGGGGGCCGCTCTTGCGAATGGTTCTGGCTTAATGCCGCATAAAAATGCCCTCCGCGGATAAACGCCACTTGAGCTGTGTCGCGCGGATCGGTTGTCAGCTTATAAACCGCCAGGCCTCCGGCAGGATGATCCACCGACATCCAGGCCTCGATGGTGCGACTCATCTCCTTTAAAAAGAAATTATTGACGCCATACGGAACGACCGCACTCGCACCGTCCAAAACCTCAAAAGAAGCAGGCGCTTTGGAAAGATTGCGAAACGTTACTTCCCGGACCAGTGCGCCGAAGGGCTCGCCGGGCAATGGAAAATAACACACTTCAATTTCCAGACCCAGGTCGCTGTTGCGTTCCAGGAGACTCAACTCATGCGCAGAAATGACCATCTTGTTCTCAGGACATCCAGACGTGCCGATCTGGCGGTTGCCAAACGGTTCATAGGTAACCGTTTTATTTTTGCGCCTCACTTTTACAAATGTCCGGAATCCCTGACCAGACACCAACTGATAGGCTTTGTTTGCAGGAAGAAATTCAAGGATGGCTTCGTCTTTGGAGCGGATTCCGACGCTGGCAATGCACTGGCCACGGTTGACGTAAAAGGCCCATAAGGGAATCCCGAAACAACCGGCAATCCCCGGAAAAAAACTTGCCCACGGTTTCGCCAGATTGTAATTCTCAATGACAAAAGCGCCCGAGGGCTCCAAACGATATTTAACGCCTGCCTTAGCCATGCTTTAACCAACGATATCAAGAAAAACGCTGACCGCCTGAGGGTCAAACTGCGTGCCGGCGCCTTGCTTGATGATATCGCATGCCTCCTCTTTGGAAATCGCTTTGTGGTAGGGTCTATCCGACGTGACGGCTTCATAAACATCCACGACGGCAATGATCCGCGCCCCCAACGGAATTTCTTCTCCTTTGAGGCCCCGGGGATACCCGGTGCCGTCCCATCGTTCATGGTGGGAAAGGATCAGCGGGGCAATATCTTTTAAAAATCCTGCCACAGAAACGATGTCGGCGCCGATGACGGGATGTCTTTTCACGACTTCATACTCTTGCGGTGTGAGCCTGGCGGGCTTCAGCAGTATCGCATCTGAGATCCCGAGCTTGCCGATATCGTGCAGCATCGCTGCTCGACGAACATTATCAATTCCTTGCTCATTCATGCCGAGCTGTCGGGCCATCTTTTCGGCGTATTCCACCATGCGCTCGCAGTGTTCTTTGGTCTTGCGGTCCCGCAATTCAATGCTTTTAGCCAAAGAATAAATGGCTTCCAGGATGCTGCGTTCGCTGCGCACCGCGAAAAAAGACAACTTTTGTTTCACCGAGTCGATGTAACGGGTCCGGTCATCCTCGGAGTTATAGCGCTCAAAGGCGCGCTCTCCGATTTCATGGCCGTAGAGGGCAATGCCGTTGCCCCCGCGCTCTTTCACGCGGTAGATGCTTTCTTCGCCCGCATCGATAATCTCATCCACCGAAAAAAGAGGATCTTCGGGATAGCTCACCACGCCAATGCTGCACTTGACCTTGATCACATTGCTGCCGTCTCCGAAGCTTCTGGTCTGCAAAATCTGCAGGAGTTTGTTAGCCACCGACATCCCATCACTGCGATTGGTGTCCGGCAGAATGATCGCAAACTCCTCCCCGCCCCACCGGGCCACGATGTCATTGGTCCGGAATTCGTTTTTCAGAAGCCGGGCGACCTGCTTCAAAATCTTATCGCCGAACTGATGGCCATAAGTGTCGTTGATGGACTTGAAATAGTCCATATCGATCATCATGACCGTCATGGGCGAGAGCGACCGCTTGGCCCGCTCGAACTCGGCGGCCAGGCGCTCGCGGAAATACCGGAAATTATAAATCTCTGTCAAGGCATCTTTAAGAGCCAAACTCTCAAGCTTGTCCTTGATCTCGTTGAGCCGCTTTTCTGTTTCCACGCGATCCGAGATATCGACGCTCATGCAGTAGATCTCGATCACCTTGCCGTTCTGCAGGATGGGAAACAGCGACGAATACAGAGTGATCTCTTTGCCGCCGCGGTTCTTGGCCCTGGCCTCGTGCGGCGCCACATTATGGCCGGTGGCGGCAATCTGGATGACGGCCTCTTCGAATTCCCGGCGGTCGTTCTCACCGGCCAGCAGGTCCGCGCCTCTTTTCCCGATGACCTCATGTTTGGAATAGCCGAACAAAAGCTCGGAGGCATGGTTCCACTCCAGGATCCGTCCATCCAGCGAATACCCCTGAATGGCGATGTTCGGCGAACTCTGGATCACGGCCTCAAAACGCAAATACGCAGAGGACACCTCTTCTTCCATCCACTTGCGTTCGCTGATATCCATGACCATATTCTCAAAATACCGCATTTCCCCCATGTCGTTTTTGATCGCTTTGGCCGAAAGCATCACCCAGAAGGCCTGGCCGTTCTTCTTCTTAAAACGCAATTCCCGAACAACCACCCCTTTAGACAGAAGCGCTTCCTGGATTTTTTGGTAATCGGACGGCTGATAAAAAATGTCCTGCGCGGTAAACCGGAACAATTCTTCTTCATCGTAGCCCAACATTTTTAAAAAGGCCTCGTTGGCCTCGATGAATTCGCCGCCGCTTTTGGGGGTATTGCGGAAAAACCCGACCTCAAGGTTGGTGATGGCAGCCGTCAATTCTTCTTTTTCGCGATGAATCCGTTTTCTCAAACGCAGCAGGTACAGAAAAAATAAAACCAGAACAAAAACAGCCGCAACCTGCAACGTGGCCGCAGCAGGAATGGCTTCCTTTGCGTGAACACACCAGACAAAATCCCAGGCCAGCCGTTTTTCGGCATGGTAGTAGGGCAGGAAGAAGAAACTCAGGAGGATCGCGCCGATCGCCAGAATCCAGGCGACGGACTTTAAAAAAAGAAGGGGTTTTGCTCTATTGAAGCGCGTGGCCATGGTTATAACAAGTAATCCTTTTTAATCCGTTGCAGGCTGCGGAAAATATTGGTCTTCACACCCGGACACTTTTTTTCCAGCTCCTGAATCAAATCCGCCATGCGTCTGCGATTTGATGTTTGCGACTGCGGGCAGCGACATATGGCAACAGGCAAATCGAGCCGTTGGGCGAGTTTTGTGATATCGCATTTTTCAACGTAGGCCAGAGGACGAATGATCGTGACCTTACCTTCAAACATTTTCTGTCGCGGAACCATGGCGCTGATTTCACCCTCGAAAAAAAGGTTCATCAGGATCGTTTCAATAATATCGTCTTTGTGATGGCCGAGGGCCAGCTTATTGCAGGCGTATTTTGCGGCCAACTCAAAAAGCACCTTGCGCCGGTTCCAGGCGCACCAGAAACACGATCGATTCTCCCTGCCCTTGCCTTTGCGCAATTTTGCCTTTTTAAAATAAAAAGGAACACCCTGCCTTTTCAAGTGCTCCTTCAAAAGGCTGCGATCCACGCCGTGTCGTCCTCCCTGGAAATCCACGTGCACGGCCACCAGATCGTATTTGATGGGAACAAAAGATCTGCGGTCGGACAGAATCTTTAAAAGAACGAGGCTGTCTTTTCCGCCGGAGACGGCCACAAGGATCTTGTCGCCATCGGCGACCATCCGATAGTCAAAAATCGCGCGCCCGACTTTTTTGGAAACAGCCGTCTCCAGACCGCTGGCTTTCTTGCTCACGAAAGCATATTGTTCTTCTTGAGCTCTTCCTCTAAAAGAAAAACGGCCTCTTTGAGATGGGGGAACAACTTGACGTTGATGGAGATCCCTTTGGCCGTGGGTACTTTTTCCGTCGCCCCGCGCGGCAATGTCCAGATGCGCAACGTCACCAGGTCAATTCCCCGGTATTCCGAAATACTGGCCCTGACTTCCTGAAACTTATTTTTATCAAACGTCTTGACCACTTTGTCCATAGAGCACTCTCCTTCAACGGCCTTATATGGTTCCTGCCGTGGGCGTGCCGGTCGGGGCATCGGCCTGAATCCGCTGGGCGAAAATCCTGGCGGTCTCTTCAACAGTCACGCCGTTCTTCTGGGCCACGTATTGATAAATGATGCGCCGATCACGATTTTCCTGTTCGGCAAGCCGGACCGCCTCCTGCAAAGCCTTATCCGAAGCTACGGTCACAAAACCGTCGGCGCCTTCTCCCAAAACACCCTTGGCCTGCCATGCCCTCAACTCGCTGCGCCTGTCCTTTCGGCGTTCGATGGCCTCTGTCACGTCTGAAGGATAACCTGCTTCTTCCTGGGCCCAGGCCTCCGGGACACCAAACGACAACCAGCTTGTTTTTGGGGAAGAAATCATATCTTCAATGTTCTGCGCGTCCTGCGCAACATGCTGATAGATATCCAGGCGCATGGTCACATCCAGCTTAATGGGTTCTTTGGTCTCAACGCTGACCCGCGCGCACCCCATTAACAAAAATAAAGAGACGACAAATCTCGCTAAAAAACTACTCGCACGATAACGAATCTTCATGGCTTTTGCTCCTTGTCTTGAACCCGATGCCAAAAAATTTGAAAATTCCTGGCACCGGCCTTGCCTTCCAACTTGATGTCCAGGCCAATATCCTGGCCTTCGCTGGTAATGGCGATACTTCCTATATCATAATGGTAATTTTCCAAATTTTCAACCAGAATATTCGACCCTTTGAATTTTAATAACTCTTGAGATTTAAAGGAGTTATCGGTTAAAACGAATCGCCCTCCTTGCAAAGAACGAAGGCTTCCCCCGAAGTCCTCCAACCTGCCGTTTTTGACCACAAAATGCAATTCGCCATCAAAGGCACCCGTGGCCTGAAAACGTTTTTCCAGCTTCAAAACCCTGATCATCTCACCCAGATCAACGCCCCCAACGGTTACCGCAAGAGAAACAGCCGGAGGTTGTTGATCAAAAAAAACTTCTGCGCCCCCTGATATCTTGCCGCCCAAAAAAGCGACATCCCTGCCGGTAAAATGAAGCCCTTCTTTCGTCCAGGTGAACGGAATCCTCAGGTCCGTCATCCTGATGTCATTGGCAGATAAAATTCCGACCTTAATCATGCCCATGCGTGTGACGCTGTCGGCCGGCGGCATGAGATTCATCGTCACGCGCTCAAGAGTGAGATTTGGGATTCCAACCTTCGCGATCGAACAAAAGGCTTGGCGAACAGCCAAAAACCTGTTGCTCAAAAGGTGTGACGGGGAAAATTTAAGCCACAGTCGCCCAGAAGAAACCGTGAACGCCGGCGGCGAGGTATTTTTTAACGCAACATTTTTAAATTCCAGAGCATCCACGCCGAGCAAAATACGGTCGACGCGAAACGTTGCGTCGGGGAAAACGCGGGAAACAGTCTTTCTAAGCAGATGGATGAGGAGCTTTTCCCTGAAGGAGACGATGGAAACGGCAGACAAAAAAAACAGGACCAGTAATGCGCCCCACATAAGCCGCTTTCTCAAAGTCAAGAACAGCACTAACTGATGCCCTTAAGCAACGCCGGATCCAGCTGATAGAGCATTTCAATTTCGGCGCTCACATCGTCTTCCCCCAGCACCCCCCTGCCGTTGTCTTTGGCAACTTCGTCGAGCAAATCGAGTTCGGCCAACATCGCCACTGTTTGACGCTCATAGAGGCGTGGCGTCACCAACCGAAGGCCGATCGCCAGTGCTATAATGGCCAACGGCATAGCCACCAGAACCGGCCGCCATCTGGGAAAAAACAAAGCCGCAAAAGCCTTTTTGGGCTCAGCCGCAAAAGGTTTGGCCATTTCATCCAGGCGGTCCGAGAGCCGCCGGTCAAAAGACACCCAGGACTCTTCATTCATCGACGGAGTATGCGCCTTACGAGCAAGCTCGCCTACATTTTCAAGACCTGCAAAAGCAGCACGGCAGGATACACAAACATCCAAGTGCCTGCGGATGCCCTCGGAGGCCAAGGGAGACAAAGTGCCGTCCAGATAATCGACCAATTTTCGCTTTGTGAAAAAACACTTAAACATAACTATGCTCCTTATTGTTTGGCGTAAAAACCAAGCGCGCGCTGCAGGGCCTGGCTGGCCCTGAACAGATGCACTTTGACGGTGGCCGGACGGCAATGCATAATGAAAGCAACTTCTTCGGTGCTGTGGCCCTCAAAATATTTTAAACAAAAGGCAAGACGCTGTTTTTCCGAAAGCCTTGTGACGGCCCTCTGGAGCAAAACTGTCTTTTCTTTCTCCAGCGCAAGCTGGCGCGGATTCATGGAACCATCCGGCATATTTGCCAGCACATCTTGCTCCTGGTCTTGGCGTTCGAGCTTCGGATCAAAGAACCGACGCGTCCTGATCTTCTTGCGAAGGGCATCGCGCGCCAAATTGATCAAAATGCGGTAAAGCCACGTCGAGAATCTTGCCTCTCCCCGGAATTGCCCGATGTTCGCATAGGCCCGCAGAAAAGCCTCCTGCAGGACATCCTGCGCGTCCTCAACATTGCCCACAATGCGATAGACCACGCCATACGCCTTGTGTTTATAGGCCTGGATGAGTTCATCAAAAGCCGCGCGCTCACCGCCTTGAAGTCGCCGGACGCAATCGTTGGCCTTGGCTTCTGTCAGCGTCATCATTTTTCAGCAACGGGTTCTGACGATTCCTTGTGGTCCTGGTGACGCCGAGCTTGACCGTCTTTCAGGCGAGGATGCTTTTCCATGTCCTGCTTGAACGCCACGATCTTCTCGTATTTCTCTGGGTTCTCTTTTTTGAGAACCTCCAGCCGCTCCTTCAAGTGCTGCCGACGCTGCTGCATCAGACGCTGAAACTCCTTCGGATTTTCCTGTTTGAGCTTTTGCCACCTGGCCATACGCCGCTGACGGATCTTGCCGACAACCTCTTTGTATTTTTCCGGGTCCTTCTCCTTGAGCTGTGCCAGCCGCTTGTGCAGCGCATCACGCTTTTGCGTTACCAGGGCCTTGAACTTTTCCGGGTCTTTTTCTTTAAGCTCCAGCAGCTCGGTCTTGCGCTCCTGAAATTTTTGTCGGTGAGCAACCCGGTAATCATTTTCCTGTGGCTGGACCGGTGCAGCCCAGACCGTCGAACAGACAAACAACAACGCCACACCACCGCCAAACCATTTCTTCGCCAAACTCTTATTCTCTGAATTCTTCATCTGTGCCTCCCTTACACTGCCGGCAGGCAGGCTTTTTGCCCTTCCGCTCTATTAGACGAACGGCCGGCAAAAAGGTTTACTTCCACTGCTTACTCTTCGTAAAGCACGAATTCTTCGTTTTTCTGCGGCATGTACGGCTTCAGGTCCTCGGCAGCCAAGGCCTCATACAGTGTCTTGGTTTGCTCTTCTTCGCCGTGGACCAAAAAGACGCGTTCTTTCGGTTTGCATTCGCGCACGTACCGCACGAAGTCATTTTTGTCCGCGTGGCCGCTCAACGCATTGATGACAACCACTTCCGCATTGAGCTCATATTCCAGGCCGTAAATGCGCACCATTTTTTCCCTGTCGACGATCTTTCTGCCCAGTGTATTCCTGGCCATGTAGCCTACCACCAGGACCGTGTTGCGCGATTCCGTGATGTTGTTTTTGAGATGGTGCAGGACGCGTCCTGCTTCGCACATCCCGGAGCCGGCCAGGATCACCATCGGCCGCTGGTCCTCATTCAAGGCCTTGGATTCCTGGCGATCCCGGACAAACGTCAGATTGATAAAATCAAAGGGGCTGGCGTCCCGATGAACCAGGTCTTTGACCTTATGGTTCATGTAATGGATGTTGCGGCGGAACACCTCCGTGATTTTTGTCGCCAGCGGACTGTCCACATAAATCGGGATTTTCGGAATCGCACCCTCGCGCAAAAGTTCGTTCATGTAATAGAGAACTTCCTGGGTTCGCTCGAGCGCAAAAGCCGGAATGATGATTTTGCCTTTGCGCTCCACAGTGCGATTGATGGCATCGCGCAGTTTTTCTTTGGCCTCGCTGATCGGCTTGTGCGCCCGTCCGCCGTAGGTCGATTCCATGATCAAATAATCCAAATCGTGCAGGACCGTCGGGTTGTTGAGCATCGGCAGGTCCTCGCGGCCCAGATCCACGGCATACCCCAGCCGTATTGTACGACGGGGCATCTTGACCTCAAGGCATGCAATGCTGGAGCCTAAAATATGACCCGCATCATAGAACGTTAGGATCGTGTCGTGGGTGATTTTGAATCGCTGGCCGTAATGGATGGGCCTGAATTTGCGGATGCAGCGCACGGCCTCGGCCCGCGTGTAGAGAGGCTCCGGAGGTTTTGTCATTTCGGCCCGGTGCCGGCCTCGGGCCTTGGCATGAATCTTTTTCAAATACCGGAAGTCTTCTTCCTGCACCTTGCCGCTGTCTTCAAGCATCAGACGGCACAGATCCCGCGTGGCTGATGTGGCATAAATCTTGCAGTGCAGGCCGTGCTTGACCAGTGTCGGGATATTGCCGCAGTGGTCGATGTGGGCATGAGATAAAACCAGGGCCTCAATGCGCGAAGGCTGATACGCAAACGTTCTGTTGACGCGAAAAAATTCCTCGCGGTGGCCGTAAAAGAGCCCGGCATCGATGAGGACGTTGCCCTTAGGAGTGGTCAAAAGGTGACTCGAGCCCGTGACGTTGCCGACGGCCCCCATGAACTTCAACACCACACTTCTGCGGGCGTGACGATGCTTTTTCATATCAGCTTCTCGCTCTCTAAAACCCGACGGGTGACGCGGTGGACGCCGCGTTCTTCCAGAAGCTGCCCGAGCATTGTTTCCATCTGAGAATACGTAAAATTGTCAAAATCGCGATGGTATTTAGCGCGCAGATAACCTTGGCGGTCGACCAGAAAAAACGCAGGCCACGGCAACAGGCCGTACGCATGGCGATTCTGTGAGGCTTGGTCAAACACATTGGGAAACTTAACGCCCAACCCCAGGACTTTTTCTACGAACTGGCTGTGCCAGGAATCGAAAATCCATTCAGGCGTGCAGACGCCGATGATCTCCAGGCCACGGGCCTTGTATTTTTTGTACCAGGCATTCAGGTTCAGGAGGGCATTTTCGCAGTTGGTGTCGCTGAGCGTCCAGAAAACGAGCAAGATGACTTTCCCGCGCAGGGCCTTGATGCTGACGTGGCGATCTTCTTTGACATTGATCCAGGTCTGACCTGAAATTTCCGGGGCACGAACCAATTCTTGGCTGGATGCCGGCGCGGGGGAAACAAGAACAAGCGCCAGCAAAAAAAGCAAGCTCAGCGATTTGAGAATACCATGCCGCATTGGGTTAAATGGATAGCTTGGATCTTAATACGCCGCTGGAAGCGATCTCGACAATCTCCAAGACCTTGAACTTCAAAACGGCAAACCGTTCCGGCAGCGTTTGTTGTGGAGCGGTGCTTTTTCTGCCCGCCCTCACATTCAACAAAATGCGTTCCACAAGCAGGTCTGTTTTGATCTTCTGAAATTCTTCGGAAAGCTCCCGAAATTCCTCGCCGTTTTCTAAAATGGTCACGGGACCGCTGAGCTGATATCCCGTCAGCGTGCTCTCGTCCATAAAAGAAAGCGATGCCCGAGGGTTCTTGGACAAATTTGTGTACGTCCGACCCATCACGTAATCGATCAGAAAAATCGTATCGTCCTTTATGTGAAGAACCGGCTTGGGCGCCACATTGGGCATACGCTCCAGGTTGCAGGTGCCGATGTTGACGAATTTGCCCTGGGTCAAAAACGGCACGAAATTCTGCAGGATTTTTTCTTTTTCTTCGTGAGTCACATTCTCGATAATTTTTCTTTTCTTTTCCATCACCTTCCTCACGAATTGTAAAATTTTTTCATGAATGTTTTTAATGTATGAACACCTGAAATATTTCCTTGTTCGCTAAAGCTCACAAGGACTTCGCCAAACCGAAACATTAAGGTGCTTGTTTTGAGGGACATACGCCACCCAGGACGCAAGCCGGACAATTCGGTTTTTTGGCCATGCACGTCGCCCGCCCATGCCAAACCAGGCGCAGACTGAAAACTCCCCATTCTTTTTTGGGAAGCTGTGCCAAAAGGTCGGACTCGATCTTCACGGGGTCCGTATTTTTCGTCAGGCCCAGGCGCTGGCTTAAGCGCCTCACGTGCGTGTCAACGGCAATCCCCTCATTTTTCCCGAAGGCGCTGTAAAGCACGACATTGGCGGTCTTGCGTGCAACCCCGGGCAGACGAAGAAGGCCAACCATTGTATCCGGCACTCTACCGCCAAAATCCCGCACAATGATTTTGGCAGCCCCCATGATATTTTTTGCCTTGTTGCGATAAAAACCCGTCGAGCGGATTTCGTGTTCAAGGGTTTTTAGATTCGCCCGTGCGTAGTCTTCAGGGCGACGGTATTTTTTAAAAAGGGCCTTAGTGACGATGTTGACGCGCGCGTCCGTGCACTGGGCAGAAAGAATGGTCGAAACCAACAGCTCTAAAGGATTGACAAAACAAAGGGCGAAGTGCGCAACGGGATATTTTGCCTTAAGGCGCGCGCAAATTGTTTTGATCGGAGCCATGGCCGGAGTAAAAACTAGAGCTTTTTGTGCGTCCTCAGGGCCACATGAATGATTTGCGTAAGCTGATCGAACGGATAGCTCTTGGAAAAAAATCCTGAAATCCCAAGACCTTTGGCATCGGTGACCCAGTTTTCGTTCTTATAAGCCGCGCTGACCATGATGACGGGCAGGTCTTTGTTGAAAGACCGGATTTCTTTTAAGGCCTCCAGACCACTCATCACCGGCATGCTGAGATCCAGAAATAAAATATCGGGAAGATTTTCCTTAACACTCAAGACGGCCTCCCGACCGTTAGGAACCGTCAAAACCTCATAGCCTTTGGAGCGCAACCAGAAAGAAATCGGCTCCACGAAATCAGCTTCGTCGTCCGCCCATAAAATCCGGACCTTCTCTTCTGTCATTGGTTTTCCGTAAACACAATGGCCTTGGCCGTTGCGCTGGCATTCCTCTTGCTGGAAAAAATCCTGCCGCAAAACCTCACTTCATTGACCGTGTCTTCGCCGTATTTCACATCGATGAGCGCGTCCGCGCCGCCGGCCCTAGCCCTTTTCTTGAGTTCTTCCTCCATGGCCTCACGGGTCGTGCCCAGGTGTGCCAACACTTTCACAACACCGATCTCCTTATAGGGCTGCTGCGGGGACTCGGTGTAAATGGAGATTTCGCGCGTCGATGATTTTGGCGAGAGCACCTGTCCTGTGATGTCGTAATACTCCGAACGGATGAGAAGGCACTGCGAACAGCCGGCTAAAAAACTCACGATCAAAATGAAACTTAGGATTTTTTTGGGCATATGGTCCTCTCTTTCTCTAAAAAAATATTATAACCTCAATCCCCGAAAAGCCCAAGCCTTTTCTCGGGCTGCAGCCCC
>JAZDLY010000043.1:0-6098 GCA_043801485.1 Candidatus Omnitrophota bacterium
GCTGACGTCATCCGCGACACAAAACGAATACGCTTTGAAGGCAACAATTACGCCGAGGCCTGGAAGAAAGACGCGGCCGAGCGCGGCTTGCCGAATGAGCCTTCAACGCCGGAAGCTTTAAAAGCACTGGTCAAAGACGAAACCCTGAGACTTTTCGAGCGGCACAAGGTATTTTTAAAAGAAGAACTGCGCTCGCGCTATAAACTCTGGCTGGAGATGTACATCAAGATCTTAGAGATCGAGGCCAAGACTCTGAACGAAATGGTCAATTCCTGCATCGTGCCTAATGGATTCGATTACCAGGGCATGCTGGCCGCGAACCTGGAGAAACTGGTTGCCTTAAAAGAAAAAGCAGGCCTGAATTGTCAGGACGCGGCGTTGGATGACTTGAAGAAACACCTGGCCGACGTGACGGACATGATTTACTATGTGCGCAAAAACGATCAGGCCATGATGAAATTTTTGGAAGATGCGCAAGCCTTAGAGGAGGAAGAGAAGGCAGGACGTTATTTTGGCGAACTCAAACCCCTGATGGGCCATATCCGCAAACACGCCGATCTCTTGGAAGGCGTTATCTCCGACGAACACTGGGATTTGCCAAAATATCGGGAGATGCTGTTTGTCAAATAAGCACCTTAATGTGTGCCAAAGGCACATTTAGCGAAATCCTTGTGAGCGTCAGCGAACAAGGATAAGCGAGTTAATGTGTGCCAAAGGCACATTTAGCGAAATCCCGCGCGTGCGAAGAAAATTTCTCTGAAATTTTCGAGCGTTCACGCGTCGGGATGAATGAGGCATCGGGACAACCACAATTATGTCTATGCCAGATATCAAATTCGACTTCAACAACATGATGAGTTTCGCGGTTGGCCGTGATCACGGCGTCACGGACGCCGATCTGAGACGCGTTGCCAAAGTCGCTCGGCGCTGCCACCAGCATCTCTCAAAGGTTTTGGAAGTTCCCGCCAACAGGGTGCGCCTTGGTTTGGAATGGGCGGTGTTGCCCTATCAGGACAAAACAACAATCCGCGAGATCCAAAAACTTGGCGACGATCTCGCCGGCAAGTACAAAAATGTCCTTTCGCTGGGCATCGGCGGCTCGTACCTCGGGCTCAAGGCTGCCCAGGAGGCTTTGTGCTCTCCGTATTTCAACGAATTTGATGCCCTGCGAGGCGACCGGCCCAAAATTTATTTTGAGGGCAATAACCTGGATCCAACCCCGCTGGTCGCATTACTTGGCGTTTTAGATCCAAAAAAAACAGCTGTTGTTGTTATTTCTAAATCCGGTGAGACCACGGAGACAAAAGCGGCATTTGAAGTCGTTGAAGACTGGCTCAAAAAAGGTGTTGGCAAAACCTATGGCCGTCAGATTGTTGCCATTACGGATCCGAAATCAGGAAGCCTGCGCCGCCGTGTCGAGGAAGAACAACAGAAAGATCCTTTGAGTTTTCAGAGCCTGCTTTTGTTGCCGGGCGTCGGTGGTCGCTATTCAGAATTGAACATGGGGCTCCTGCATTTGGCTATCTGTGGCATCAGTCTCGAAGCTGTCTTGGCGGGCGCCAGAGCCATGGCCGGACGTTGCCGTGTTAGCTCTCTGGAACAAAATCCTGCCATGCTTTATGCCGTGCTCCATTATCTGGCCTATACCAAAAAAAACAAATCCATTGCCCTGATGATGCCGTTTACGGAGCTTCTTAAATCCACGGCGGATTGGTATTGTCAGCTTTTGGCCGAAAGTCTCGGCAAAAAATACGAGCGCAAAATTAAAAAGATGGCCGGAGGCGCGGAAGAATGGTTGTCTAACAAAAGCCGCGTCGTTGGTGTCGGTCGTACGCCGGTAGCATGCCGCGGCACAACAGACCTTCATTCCATCCAGCAGAACAATATCGAAGGCGAAAACAACAAAACTGTAACCATGCTGCGCATTGAGCGTTTTGCCGAAGATGTCCGCATTCCCTGTGATCGGAGCTTCTTGTTCGCAAAGACCATGGGGGAGCTTCTCAGGTTGGCTCAGGAAGCCACAGAATGGGCTCTGACGAAAGATCAGCGGCCCAGCTGCACGATCATTTTACCTGAGTTGACCCCGGCGGCATGGGGTGGGCTTATTTATTTCTTCGAGATGGCAACGGCTTTTGAGGGCGAGCTTTTGAACGTCAATGCCTTTGACCAGCCTGGTGTTGAAGGATACAAGAATTACATGTATGTGAAATTGCGCAAACCCGGCGTGTCCGCTGCTATTGCCCGGGAAATCAAGAAGAATCCTCTCAAAAAAAAGAGTCGTTATATTCTCTAACGTATGGCCAGCATCCATAACGATGTGTTGTGTGTTGTTCTAGGCGGCGGCCGCGGCTCAAGAATCTACCCTTTGACACGCGACCGCGCCAAGCCGGCGGTGCCGCTGTTCGGCAAATACCGCCTGGTGGACATCCCCATTTCCAACTGCATCAACTCCGGTTTTAACAAAATCAAGATCCTCACACAGTTCAATTCTGAATCTCTCAACAAACACATTGTGCGCACGTATCGATTCGATCAGTTCTCCGGCGGTTTTATCGAAGTGATCGCTGCCCAGCAGGAGGCCGATAGCGCGGATTGGTTTCAGGGGCCGGCGGATGCCGTGCGCCGAAGTCTGAAACATTTTTCCCATCCGGGCATCAAACATATCTGCGTGTTGTCTGGCGATCAGCTTTACAAAATGGACTTGCGCCGGATGTACGAGCAACATTTGGCCAAAAAGGCTGAGATCACGGTGGCTTGTCATCCTGTCTGTGCACAGGATGTTTCGGGTTTGGGCATCATGGGGGTAGACAGCCAATACCGCGTGAAGGAATTTGTTGAAAAGCCCAAAGACGTCAAGGAGGTGCGGCATCTGGCTCTTACCAGCGCCGGCCGCGAATACTTTTTGTGTTCGATGGGGATCTATTTCTTTGAGGTTGAAGCGCTGCGGCATTTGCTCTTACATAGCAACAAGGCTGATTTTGGAAAAGAGATCATCCCCGAAGCCGTGGACAAATCCAGGGTTTATGCGTATGAGTTTGACGGCTATTGGTGCGATATCGGAACGATCGAAGGTTTTTATCATGAAAACCTGCGTCTGGCAGACGCAGAGCCGCCGTTGGACCTCTATGATGAAAACTGGCCCATTTTTACGCGTTCGCGTTCTTTGCCGCCGGCCAAGTACTCCAACTCCAAACTCATCCATAGCATTGTGGCCGACGGGTCCATCATGACAGAGGCAACCGTGCAGCACTCCATCATTGGTTTGCGGTCGCGCATCGGGCAGGCAACCACGATCGAAGATTCGATCGTCATGGGCGCTGATTATTATGAAAACGAAGAGGACCTGCGGCACTGCCAGGAGAAAAATATTCCGTGTGTCGGCATCGGCAAAAATTGCATCATCCGCCGAGCCATCATCGACAAGAACGCGCGCATCGGCGATCGCGTCGAAATCATCAATCAAAAAAATTTAAAGGAAAGCGAAGGACCGAATTACATGATTCATGACGGCATCGTGATCGTGTACAAAAACGCCACGATTCCGTCGGGAACAATCATCTAGGAAAAGAAGGAGGCTCGTATGGTAATTGTGTGGTTGTTGATCGCATTGTGCGCTGCTGCGGTTTTATGGTTTTTTGCCGCATACAACTCTTTGGTTGGTCTTAAAGTCAGGGTGGACAATGCCTGGTCGCAGATCGATGTTCAGCTCAAACGCCGGTATGATTTGATTCCCAATCTTGTGGAATCGGTCAAGGGGTATATGGCGCATGAAAAAGATACCCTGGAGCGCGTGATCAAGGCCAGAAGCCAGGCCATCGATGCTTCAAGCATGGCCGATAAATCGAAGGCCGAAAACTTTCTGACACAGACATTGCGCTCGTTGTTTGCTGTTGTCGAGCGCTATCCGGACATCAAGGCCAATCAGAATGTGTTAAAACTTCAGGAAGAATTGACGTCTACGGAAAACAAAATTTCCTTTGCGCGGCAATATTACAACGACGAAGTGGGGCGTTACAACACGCAGATCCAACTCGTGCCCATGAATTTCGTGGCTCAGACGACCGGCTTTACAAAGCGTGACTTCTTTCAGATTGAAAACAAAGCCGAAAAAGAAGCACCTCGGGTGAAGTTCTAAATATCGGAAGATGCCGTTTTCGTTTATTGACATCGAAGAAAAGAAGACCAAGGTGATTGGTCTTCTTTTCTTTGTGATCATCCTGTTTTACTTTTTGACGGTCTATCTGGTTCTTCTCGTTGTTGAAAATATCGGCTTTTTCTCGACACATACGGTCGCTGTGTCCGGCCGCGGGTTTGCCTGGCCGGCGCCGGATCATGTGCTGATCGGCCTGGGTGTTGCTTTTCTCATCGCCCTCCTCCATTGGGCAATCTCGACATCCAATCTGATTGAAAAAATTTCTCTCTCCATCGGCGCCTTCCCCATCGAATCCAACGACACGTACCATCAGTTTTTTAAAAACATCGTCGATGAAGTCAGCGTTGCCATCGGCGGAAGGCCTTTGGAGGCCCGGGTGATTCCGACAATCAGCATGAACGCGTTTGCACTGGAAGATTTTAACGGGAGGGCGGTCATTGGTATTACAGAGGGGCTCTTGGCTCGCCTGAGCCGCGCGCAGATCGAAGCTGTCGTCGGCCATGAGGCAGGACACATCGCCAGCGGCGATTGTTTGAGCACGACCGTCACGTGTTCTCTGGCAGAGCTTTACGAAGAAGGGGCGTCGAAAATAGGCACTGGCCTTCGCCGGGCCAGAGGGCAGGCCGGACTTTTGCTTTTGTTTGCCTTTCTGGTCATCAAATCCATGAGTTTTTTGAGCAAGTTGTTGCGTTATTTTATTTCCCGGGAGCGGGAGTACCGGGCAGATGCGGCCGCCGTTCGTCTCACAAGGGATCCTCTAAGCCTGGCCGAGGCGCTTCTTTTGATTTCCAGGGGCTGGCGTGGGGAAGGGCAAATAGGTGACAGAATGCAGTCCATTTTCATCATGAACCCGGCTTCCAGCGAGCTCGATGAAAGGCAGGGGGTTTTCCCCGATATGTTTTCCACACATCCGCCGGTGGAAAGGCGGATTGATATTCTTCTTAATATGGCGCATTCGGATGTCAAAACGCTCCAGGAGAGCATGAACAATTTCAAGCGGGTTTCGCCGGTGGCGCAGGCTGAATTTTCGACCGAAGATGTGTCCGGTCCAAAACAATGGTTTGTTTTTTCAAACCAGAAATGGCTCGGCCCTTTTGACCCGGAGGCGCTCTCTAAGGTCGAGGGGCTCAAGCCCGACCATTGGGTGTTGCCTGTCGGCGAAAAGGCCGTGCGCCACCTCTACGAAGACGAGAGCTTGTTGAAGATTTTTCGCAAAGACACGGACAGCGCTGTGGGCAAATGTCCGCACTGCAAGACCTCTTTGAGCGAGGTCAACTATGAAGGCACGCCTGTGCTCAAATGCGTTCATTGCGCAGGGGTTTTTGTTTCCAGCGACAAGATCAGCCGTATCCTGATCCGTCAGGACAAAACATTTAGCCAAGAGGTCCTACGGTTGGCCAAAGTGGCCATGGACACCGAGTCCCGGAAAGTTACCCACAAAAAGATCAAAGAAAAGAAGGCCTGGCGTGGCTGGGTGCTGGATTGTCCGAAGTGCGGTGAGAAAATGCGTCGGCAGTTTTTTGTCTATTCCTACCCCATAGAGATCGACCGTTGCGTGACCTGCGAGGGGATCTGGTTTGACGCCACAGAGCTTGAAATTCTGCAGTATATCTACGAACACCGCGATAAGTTTTTTGATGGCACAAGTTTTTGATGGATTCGGCGGCAGAGAATGGAAACCCCACGGGCATGCCCGTGGTACCTCAATGATCCACGACTCGTAAGATATGGTGAAATTCCCCCGAGGAATTCTTTAGAATTCCCGGGACTAAGTCCTCGGAATTTCCTCCGGAAAGTCCGAGGGTCTTCGACAATTTCACCATACTCGTCGGGATTATCCCGCCCACATTGTTCATCGGGCTTGTCCTATAGTGACATCCCGCCGAAGCTTTCTCTTCGCATTCATCCCCGCCACGATTCTTGGCGGGGTATTCTGCGAAGGCGG
>JAZDLY010000056.1:0-11127 GCA_043801485.1 Candidatus Omnitrophota bacterium
GATACTCAGGCAAGGGCTGAAACGTGGCTGGATCGGGCGGATAAGGCGTTTATGTTCGCCGAAACCGCCAAGAAACGGTTCGACACGGGCACTTTGGAGGACAAGCGGTATGTTCTCTCGTGTCTGGGCACAAAACTCGTCTTACACGGCAAGAAACTGCAATTTGAGCAGGAAAAGTGCCTTGCCATGTTCGAATGTGTGGCACCTGACGTACAAAGCCTCCACAACAGATTAGAACCGACGCAACTCGTTGATTCTATGACCAGTTGGGAGGCTTTATATGCTCAAAATAAAAAATGGGGTGGGTGACGGGATTTGAACCCGCGGCGACTTGAGCCACAGTCAAGTGCTCTACCAAGCTGAGCTACACCCACCACAATGCATCTAACTTTTATTTAGTGCCCAATCGTTTCTTAATAAATTCATCCAACTTAGCCAATGAGCTTATGCTGGTTTCTGAAAATTGGACCCTGGTTTCATAAACAGAACCCTTCATGATTTCACGGCACTCAAGGATTGTCCCCATCACCTCTATGGCTTCGGGCGTAAAAGGACCTCTGATGCTAAAGGCCATGCGAGTCCCTATGGGTACAAAGGTGCCTAGTGTAAGCATCATGCCGCCGCGACTGATATTTTTGGTACGAGAAATATTGCTCCCTTGGGCTGTCTTATAGCTAACGAAAAAATTTTCACTTAACCTCGGATATCTTCTTCTTTCTGAACCGTCAGGGCTTGCCATTTTTCTCCTAAAGGGAACAAAAGCTATTCGCCCTTAAAGATCTTTTTGAATTCTTTGCCGATGGACTCAAACTGCTCACCTATCTTTTTGAAATCCGTCATGTCCTGCCCTGACACCTGAGACATCAATTCTTTGGCCTTGGACTGGAAAAAAGATCCCTGGCTGATCTGGACGTTTTCAAACTTCGGATTGTCCATTTTGGTGCGAACGCTAAAATCAAAAACAGCCGCACCCTGGCTGGACAAAACAGAATCAATGGCAAGAACCGTCAAATCCGACGGCGTCATGCTTGTTGCTTGCTTCTGTGCCCCCTCTTCTACCGGCTCTTGCTTAAAACGAACCTCAGAAAGATCGATATGACATTTGGCCACAAGGTCATTGGCTTTCGATTTCAGGTCAAGCGCTAACACAAGTTTACCGCTTTCCAGCTCCTTCTTCAGATAGCGTTCGTAATAGGGTCGCAGCATTGCCATCTGGATATCCGAACAATCCACTTTAGCATCCATGTCCTTTGACAAAATATCCAGCCATCCCGAGGCTTTAACTTTTCCAACGGGCTGGCCCAACTGACTCGTCACATCAGCACTAGCCTCAAACGGCATCCTTGTCGGAGCCAAAAGCGAAAACGACGCGATGTCCAGATTGATACGCGTGAAGTTCAGGACAAAAGGATCGTTCGGCGATATTGTTTTATCTAGGAACGTGAGTTTACCGTCGACAATTTTGATTTTCTGGACAAAGACTTTTGGTTTTTGGACCTTTTTCTGTTTTCCGGGCTCTGCCGGCGGTGCTCCGGCCGCAGGCGCTGTTGGCTCCTGCGGTTTTAACGTGATGCCAAAGTCAAAAATATTGTCCAAGTGGCGCGTCACCTGAAACTGCGGCTTTTCCAGCGTGATGGCCTTGAAGCCAAGAGTCCCAAACAAAAGCTGCAACGGGCTCAACGACACATAAATCTTTTCAACCTTGACGCTCTCGCCCAACGCCACCTGTCGAACCACCACAGAAGCAGGCAGGCTGACGGCTACACTTGCGGCTTTCACCTTGACGCCGAGATTTTTCTCAAGCTCGCTGACTAGAATTTTCCTGGCATTGGTCAACACATAGGCCGAAATGCCAACGACGAGCAAGGCGACCAGGATGAAGAAAATCAACATAATTCTGAATGTTATCTTCATAGTTTTAAATCATGCGCCCGGGCCGAATCGAACGGCCAACAACCGGCTTAGAAGGCAGGTGCTCTATCCAGTTGAGCTACGGGCGCAAATTAGCAAATAGTTAAGGTGACACTCGACCAATTTTTCCTTCAGAAAAAACTTTCATTAATGTGGCGGTACTTGTTCGACCGATGCTATACAACAGTCTCACAAGTACTCGACCAATTTTTGCTAACGCAAAAATTGGTCGGGGCGGCAGGATTTGAACCTGCGACATCTTGCTCCCAAAGCAAGCGCTCTAGCCAAGCTGAGCCACGCCCCGTAAAAAAATAAATCATTGCCAAGCTGTACTTGTCATTAACCTCAAACTATATATGTGAAAATACCAAGTATTCTCCTTGTTCGTTCTGCTCACAAGGACTGCGCTAAATGTAACACCAAGGTGCTTGATTCGGCTATACGGCTTACGTTTCCGCCAAAATAATTGGCGGATCCGCCGAAGCTTTGTGGCGGACGCTTACGTTCCGTAAGCTGTGGCCTCATGAAAGCCACGCCCCGTTAATAGAAATTCAAGCTCTATAAAGCCGCTTAATTATAACACTCACCTTCGGCTTTTTCAAAGATTTTCAATCCCACGCAACCCCGCAACCAATACTGTACTATTGATTTATGGAAACAGGTCATCTATAATGAACGGACATGAAGAAGCGCATCATCCTCCTCATCCTTCTTGTTCTCTTTATCAGCACGGTGGTCGGGCTGTATTATTTTGCAAAAAATGTCCTCCCCAGGCTGGCGCGGGAAAAAATCACGACCGAGCTGGCCAAAGTCACTCAAAGCAAAGTGATTCTCGGCGACATCAAGTTTTCGCTCTTGCGCGGCCTTGTGTTCGAAAAAATTGTTGTTTTTGACAAAGACGATGTGCAAAAAGAACTCTGTTCTGTCACAGAGGCCTCGGCCAATTTCCTGATCCTGCCTTTCTTCAAAGAAAAAAAAATCGTCATCCCCACCCTGTCGATCGATGGGGCAAGTCTTATGCTTGTGCGCCAGAAGGACAATACCTTCAACTTAAGCTATCTTCTGGATCAATTCAAACAAAGCAAACCTCAAGGCAAAGCGCCGGCGGTCCTTGTGCGCACGGTGAAAGTTTCGGATGCCAAAATCTCCCTGACGGATGCGAGTTTTGACCCGGCGATTGCCATGACCGCCGTCATCCGCGAGCTTTCGGCCCAGATTCACTTGAATAAAATCGCGTTCAAGTCTTTGCTGTCTTTGGCCAAACAAGACAGGGTCGTTGACTTCGAAATTCAGGCGGATTATTTCCTTTCAGAACAAAAGTTGGCTGGTGCGATTGCCATCAAAGACTTAGACATCACAACTTATGCCGAATACCTGAAAAGCGCGCCATTCCAATTCGAAAAAGCCAGACTCTTCAATGCCAAGATTGACGGCTCATTCGATATACAAAAACGCTCTGCTCAAGGAAAGCTCAGCCTTGAACGAGGCACATTCAAACTCAACAACCCCTTCCCTGTTGAAAGCACCCTGGAAAATACCGGCTGCGACTTCAGCATGGATGAAACGTCTCTCAAGCTCAAAGCTTTGCTCCATCTAAAAGAAACCTCGGCGCAAAAAGACACCATCAGGGTCAACGACCTTTCTGCCAAAGTCAACGCCACCATCGACATTCCTCTGGAAACCAACGAAAATCTAAAAATCTCCTATGAAGGCAATATCCTGATCACCGGCGGCTTGATTTCCGGGCTTCCCTCAATCGATAAAATTTCCGACATCATCTCAGAGCTGAAATTCAAAAACTCAGATGTCGTTATTGAAAGCCTGAACGCTAAAGTGTTTGACGCGCCGGTCACCGCAAAGGGAAGCCTGAAGAACAACCTGTTGAACGTGGATGTTACCGGAAACTTCGATCTAAAAACAATTCTGCCCATCCTGACAAAAGACCTACACCTTCCGTCGCTTGAATTAACCGGCACAACGGATCTAACGGCCCACATTGTTGCAGACACAAGCGGTGCTGCGTCGCCGGAGATTTCCGGTGAGGCAAACCTGGCCGGTGTCCGCCTTAAACTGCCGGAAAACAACATCAACCTGTCTTCAGACAAAGGCCGCGTCAAATTTGATCTTGCCAAGCAGGACGCGCAGTGGCATTTCGAAGCCGTAGAATACCTCAATGAGGATTACAGCTTTGACGGCACAATCAAGGATTTCACAACGCCGGCAGTGCATGCGGTTGTGGTCGGCCGTGAACTAAAGGTCCAGGCTGATGTCGTTAAAAAAGCGCAGCTGCTTAACATCACGTCGCTGAAGGCACAGTGGCGCAGCTGTGATGTCAATCTCAAGGGCCAGTATGACCTCCAGGAGACGCTTAGCATCGGCGGCCTCATCATCCTTGATTTTGTGGACCTGAAAGCCTTGGCGCCGCAGGCCAAGGAAGCTCTGGACAAAATGGGGCTTGAAGGACGGCTGTTTCTGACTACCGACGCCAAGGGCCCTGTCAAAGATTACACGCGCTGGGACATCAAGGCCAAAGGTAAAAGTACGGCCGTAAAAATCTACGGCCTGAAAGCCCAGAACATCACGCTGCAATATTCGCAATATGACAAAACAGGTTATCTCAATGAACTCATGTTCGACGCCTATCAGGGCCGGGGATCGGTCAACGGCCGGCTCAATCTGGGCGCTCGAGAGATCCCTTACACCTTCAACGCCATTCTGGAAAATATCGACATCAAGGCCCTGAAGGCAGACACCACCCTCAAAGACAAAAACATCTACGGAATCCTGGGCGCGAATCTTCATTTGAGCGGCACAGGCGCAGACACTAATCTTCTGCGTGGCAACGGGTCTTTTGCAATCAAAGACGGCAATTTATGGGAATTCAATCCGCTGCAGGGTCTGGGGAATTTCATCTTCCTGCCGCGCTTCTCAAGCATAGTCTTTTCCCGAGCACAGGGCGACCTCTCTGTCCAAAACGGTTATGTCGAAACAGACAACCTTGAATTCCTTGGGTCGGGCCTCGGCCTAATTGCGGAGGGTAAGATCTATCTGGACGGAAAACTCGACCTTCTCATCAATTCCCAGATTATTCCCCCCGGACCTCAGGCAGCTACTGAGGTCATCAGCAAAGCCGCGAGCCTGTCTGCTATCAAGGTGACCGGAACCGTCCAAAAACCGAAATACACAGTCCAACCCATCGCCCAAAACATCATAAAAAAATTGGGCGACGCAATTTCCAGTATCCTACCCTAAATATTTCTTGAGCAGTCGACGGGCTTTTAAGAGGGCTTTGTAGCGGTGGCTGAGCGTGTGCTTGATCTCCGGCCCGAGCTGGCCGAAGGTCTTAGCGTATTTCTCGATCACAAACAATGGGTCATATCCGAACCCGTGGGTTCCCTTGGAACGGAATCCGATCAATCCGCGGCAACTTCCCGATACAACGCCGATCAAGTGTTTCCTGTCCGCCAGGACAACGCTACAGCGATAATGCGCCACGCGTTTTTTGAAAGGCACGCCGCGCAATTCCCGCAGGAGTTTTGCGTTGTTGGCTTCATCCGACGCATTTGCGTGCGGGCCTTTGGCCGCATAGCGCGCCGAATACACGCCGGGCCTCTTGCCCAGTACCCTGACCTCAAGGCCCGAATCCTCGCCTAAAACAAGTTTTCCCGTGGCCTGGGCAATGGTGGCGGCTTTAATGATGGCATTTTGAGCAAAGGTCTTGCCATCTTCAACAATCTCGGGAAGATTTTTGCAGTCTTTGAGGGAAGTTATCCGAAACGGAAGGTCCGCGAGCAGCTCTTTGATTTCCCGGAGTTTTTTTTCGTTTTTTGTGGCAACAAGGAGTTCTGTCATCTTTGGCGTGATGTTATTTGCGAATGTGCCTGTTGATCACCTCAACGAGTTCTTTGATTTGAACAGGTTTGGCGATGAAAGGCCAACCTGCAATTAAATTCTGACTCTGCCTGGCTTCTTTCTCCGTGATCACGGCCGTCAAAAAAACAATGGGGATATTCTTGGTTTTTTCATCTTCCTTCAAGGAAGCGGCAACGCCGGGACCGTCAATTTCGGGCATAAGGACATCCAGCAGAATCAAATCGGGCTGAAGCCCTTTAATCAGGTCAACCGCCTTAGAACTATCGGAACACGTCGTTACGACATACTGCCCCGTGGCCTCCAAATTATTCTTAGTAAAAAAACAGAAATCCTTCTCGTCATCAATCAACAGAATTTTTTTACTCATGATCTTCCTCCTTCCGCCGCGCAGGGGAGCAGGATTCGTACCGTCGTCCCCCGGTTGAGCTCGCTGTCAATCAGCATTTCTCCTTTGTGGTTTTCGATAATCATTTTCGTGACGGCCAATCCAAGCCCCGTTCCTTTCTTGTCTCTTTTTGTTGTGAAAAAAGGTTCGACAATTTTTGTGAGATGATCTTTGGATATCCCCGTTCCGCTATCTTTGATTTCGATAACGCACAGTGATCGCTCCACGGGCAGCTCTCGATCAACCATACGGTAAGATTTAATGGCGATCTCTCCGCCTTGAGGCAGGGCCTCAACGGCGTTCATAAAAACATTGAGAAGCGCCTGCTGTATTTGATTCTTGTCGACCTCAAAATAAAGATTTTCTGCCGTTTCGGTTCTGATGTGAATATTGATCAGGGACGTGCGGTAATTGTAGAACGAAAGCACATCCTCGATGAGGTCCTTTACGGGGACGCGCTCGATGGTCAGTTGGGACGGACGGGAAAATTTCAACAATCCCAATAGGATGTGATCCGCTCTCAAGAGTGCCTCTTTCATTTTTTGCAGGGCCAGCGCATTTTTTTCATCCTTGCCGGCCGATTCGCGCTCCAGAAATTCGATCCCCCCTAAAATAATCCCGAGAGGATTTTTGACTTCATGAGCAATGCCGGATGAAAACCGGCCGAGCGCGGCTAATTTCTCCGACTGAATCAGCTCTCCCTGCGTTTCTTTTAATTCCGCAAAAGCTGTTTTCAACTCTTCTTCGACACGCTTGCGCTGAATCACTCCAGCCAACGCGTTTGTGAAAGCTAGCAAAAAGGCCTCATCTCTCTCATCCCGTTGGTGCTCCGGCTTAAGGTATAATGTCATAACCCCCAGCAGCGTTTCGCCGGCAGCAATAGGCACACAATAATGCCCATGATCAAGAATCCCCTCATAGCGGATCTCATGTTGTTCGTCAAGACACTTTTTGAATTGTATTCTTCTGGTCGAAGCAGCCAGGCCACACAGACATTTTTCAAAAGGAACGTTGGCGCACATCATCAGGATCGATTCCGATAAACCGCTTTGGGCTTTCATAACCAACAGATTCGGATCGTTTTCCACCAGGAAGATGACTCCTTTCGATTCAAAAAAAAGCCAGGGAATCCGGATAAACATTTCGAGGGCGCGCTGCAAAAAAACATCAAGGGATATATTTTCCAGCGAGAGACGCAAAAGCGCGTTGATAACATTCTGTATCTCAAAATTCCGCTTCAACAACTGATCAGACTCACCGCGCTCTTCAATAAGGTCCCACAACAATTTTGCGCTGTGGCCACCGATCACTTCAGCACCGGGTAGTTTCATGGCAAGTAATTCGTTTTGGATATCCTCACGACCCGTCAAATTGATGATTTCGTCTATTTTTTCCTTCCCGGATATATCGACTAATAGTTTTTTGAAATCTTTACCGGTGGGAATATAGCTACTTTTGGCCAGTTTCATACCCGGCGCATCCTCATCGATGTCCGCAACGCCGCAAATCTTTATTTGGGAACGGTCTAAAAACATTTTCAGGAGCGCTTTGGCCCCCTTTCCCCCGCCCACCAGAAAAACATTGGTCTTTTCAAAGCTCATAGGCTCAAGCAATTTTCAAAAGGTCTTTTTGTATTTGAATCAACTCTGCGATACCTTTTTCCGCCAAGGCCAGGAGCTTGTCCATCTGGTCTTTGGAAAAGGGCTTGCGCTCAGCCGTTCCCTGAATCTCAATGAACTCGCCACAGCCCACCATGACCACGTTCATATCCACTTCGGCCTTGGAATCTTCTTCATAGGACAAATCCAGAAGCATAGCGCCATCAACAATGCCGACACTGGTCGCAGCCACATAATCCGTGACCGGAATGCGCCTGAACAAGCCTTCCTTTTTCATGGCCGCAAGGCAATCCGCCAGAGCAATAAAACTCCCTGTAATGGAGGCGGTGCGCGTGCCACCATCGGCCTGAATGACGTCGCAGTCCAGATAAATCGTGCGCTCGCCCAGTTCTTTCATATCCACGACGGTGCGTAGCGACCTGCCGACCAAACGCTGGATCTCGATGACACGACCGTTCTTGGAGCGGTCGCGCGAAACGCGCGTCTGGCAGGAGCGCGGCAGCATGCCGTATTCGGCCGTGACCCAACCTGTGCTTGTCTTTTTCAAAAAAGGTGGCACGCTTTCGTCAACAGAGGCCGAACAAATCACTTTTGTGTCACCAACCTCAATCAGGCAGGAGCCTTCGGCGTGTTTCAAATATTTACGCGTAACCTTGACCCGCCTTAAAATGTTATGCCCGCGTCCGTCTTGTCGCATCATTACAAACCGCCTTTATGTTAGAAAAACATCCCTGCCTCTGACGTCGATGCCGACAATCAAAGGAAAATCTTTGATTTTCAGTCGATAAATCGCCTCCGGTCCCAAATCGCCAAATGCCGCGATTTTCGAGCTCAGAACGCGCTTGGATAAAAATGCGCCGGCGCCGCCGGTGGCTAAAAAATAAACCGCTTTGTGCTTCTTGATTAGACCTCTGAGCTCATCGGATCGTCGGCCTTTGCCAATCATGGCCCTGAGGCCGGAAATCAACAGAGGCCGCGTGAACTTATCCATTCTGGAACTTGTGGTCGGACCACAGGAACCGATGGTCTTGCCTTTCGGCGTTTTCGTGGGACCGCAATAATAAAGGATCTGATTTTTCAAACTGACCGGCAGAGGCTTTTTGGCTTTGATCAATTCACCCAGACGTTTGTGCGCCTGGTCCCTGGCTGTCAATATCTCTCCTGTTAAAAAAACTTCATCGCCGCTGCGAAGTCCGGCGATATGTTTTTCATCCAGAGGCGTGTGGAGCCTGACGATTTTTCTCTTAGAGACAATCACTGGCGCTCCTCAAGGCATGACAACTCACGTTGACACAAACAGGTAGACCTGCCATATGTGTCGGGTAGGTCAGGATATTGACTCCCAAAACTGTGGATTTTCCGCCCAAACCCATCGGTCCGATACTCAGATCATTGATTTCTTTGAATAATTCCTTTTCCATCTGAGCGACGTATTTTTTGCTGTTGCGCCGGTGCACGGGTCTCAGGAGCGCTTTTTTGGCCAGAAGCGCGGCATAGTCCGCACTGCCTCCGATGCCAATGCCCAAAACATACGGCGGACAGGCATCCGGCCCGGCTTCTTTGACGGCATTGACAATAAAATCTTTGATCTCGGCATTGCTCTGCGTCGGCGAAAGCATGCCGAGCTTTGTTTTGTTTTCCGAGCCGAATCCTTTGGGCAAGACAGTAATTTTCAGACCTTTGTGCCTGCCAAAATCAAAATGAATAACCGGCGGCGTTGATTGCGTCGGATTCAGGCGCTTGAGCGGATCCGGCACAATGGAATTTCTCAAATAACCACGGGCATATCCAAGCTTGACACCTTCTCGGATGGCGCGATTCAGGTCAACGCCGGACACATCAACATCCCGGCCGACGTCCACAAAAACAACCGGCAGGCCCGTGTCCTGGCACAGCGCGATGTTTTCCCGGCGCGCCACGCGGGCATTCTCAAGAAGTTCGGATAAAATTTTCTTGGCCCGGTCGCTGGATTCGCTTATGCGCGCTTTTTTAAAGGCAGTAACGATGTCCGGCCGCAGATGCATGTTGGCCTTAACACAAAGGCTGGCTACGATTGTGATAATCTGTTTTTCGCTAATTTTTCTCATTTGCCTCGGTACTCCCTGGTCACAGTGGTTGTGATACCGCCGCGGGGGTTAAACCTTGTCACCATCTTGGCCCAGCGCGGCTTGCACGCGCGAATGAAATCATCCATCAGTTTGTTGGCGAAGTGCTCATGGAAAATGCCGACGTTGCGATAAGACATCAGATACTCTTTTAAGGATTTTAATTCGATGCAAACCTTGGCCGGAATGTAATCGATGTGAATCGTCGCAAAATCCGGCAGGCCGGTCTTGGGACAAATGCAGGTAAATTCCGGAATTTCCATGCTGACCGTAAAACGCTTGTCCGGATACTGATTTGTCCAGACGTCGATCGCAGAGAATTTAAGGTTGCGGACGTGCCGTTGCAGTCCTTCGTAGCCTGATTGCTTCTTCATGGAATACTCTTTCATTATGATGGGGCCTGCCTTGTCTCGTTTTTCGCAGGACCACTCGACTTTCCCCTACGAGGAAAGTTTTCGTTTGAGTTTCTTGGCAAAAATCGCCAAGGACTGTAAGGAAAAAAACCTCTACTGCAGTTACGGCCTCGCTCCCCTGCACCATACGGTGCAGGGTCCGTGCCCGTCCCGCTAACGCAGGACAGGCTTCGGCCTGCAAACATCCTGCTCAAAACAAGCCAAGCCAGCCCCTATTGAGATATCATTTTATGCCGACCAGTTTGTGCATCTGGGGCAGAATGCGCACATCTGTCAAGCCGTAAAGGTTTAAGTCTTTTTTGAAGGATTCGATTTTTTCAAGCAAGGCAGAATCCAATTCAAACCAATTCGGCTGCAGCACGACCGGAATATTCGCGCCAATCCTGCTGAGGATGTCAGCGGCTTTTTTGATTTCCGCAGATGTGGCGGACTTTGCCACAGGAATTTTCACAAATACGTCTTTACCCTTTGCTCGTTTTAAAAATTCTTCATGCTCCTGCCAGCAATCCTGGCCACCAAACGACGGCAGTTTAAAATCCACGGCAATGACATCAACCAGATCAAGGATCTTGCCAAGCTCAACAGGCAAAGTGCCGTTGGTTTCCAAATAGATCTTGGCATTCATACCGCGTAACTCCTCCAGGAAACCTTTTAAAAAATCAGCCTGCAGAAGCGGCTCACCACCGGTCAGGCTCAAAGCCTGATAACCGCTGAATTCGGCAATCTCTTCTCTTAACGCTGCAACGGTGTATTCCTTGAAAGTTGCCAGGGGTGTATCGCAGAAACCGCACGACAGGTTGCAGCCAAAAAACCGGACAAAC
>JAZDLY010000076.1:0-4018 GCA_043801485.1 Candidatus Omnitrophota bacterium
CTTTTTTTAAAAAACCAGGCAACCGATTTAAAATCCTGTTTTTATAAAGAAATGCCCGCCAATTGCATTTTTAATTTGACTTCCTGGTTGCTTTCCTGCAAAGTACGCTTGTGATAGCAGACATTGAGACATTATCCAGCACCACCATTAGCGGGAGAAGGTTCACCAGAAAACAGCTCAGGCAGGTTCAAGAAACGGTTAAGATGTTTCCAAATCTGAGCCGCAAAGAATTGGCGCTAACGCTGTGCGAGCATCTCAATTGGAAAAATCCAGCCGGCAAGCTCAAGGTCAACTCCGGTCTTACCATACTGGAGCACCTGGAGGATTTGGGCATCATCACCCTGCCGGAGAAGAGAAAGACGGAGAAGCCTGTTCAGCGCGCGCCGGCTTTCGAAAAGCCTCCGGACGAGTCTCCTATAGAGGGATCGCTCGAGGACATCGGTCCTATCACACTACAACGGATAGCCTCTAAGGAGGATTATCAGAGCTTCAAAGCCTATATTCAAACCTACCATTATTTGGGCTACAAACATCCGATCGGATCCTACATCGGCTATTTTGTTGTTTCCGAGACGGGACGACGAAAGATCGGCTGCCTTTTGTTTTCGGCATCGGCCGCTTGGGCGATGGCGCCTAGAGACAAATGGATCGGATGGGCGAAAAAGCATCGACAAAAGCTTCTTCACCTCATTATCAGCAACGACAGGTACTTGATTTTCCCTTGGGTTCACGTTTCCAATCTTGCCAGTCATATTCTCTCCCTTGCCGCAAAACAAATAGGAAACGACTGGGTGGAGAAGTACGGATATCGCCCGGTGCTTATCGAGACCTTTGTGGATACGGCCAAATACACTGGAACCGCCTACAGGAGCGCCAATTGGATTTATCTCGGCCAAACCAAAGACCGCGGGTTTGACGATCAAAAGCTCAAGAAGACTGTCAAAGAAATCTTCGCATATCCCTTGACGGCTGATTGGCGGCACACTCTGACCAATTGCCATCGCGCGTCATCTTTGAAAAAGAAGTACAGAAATGACGTTCAAGCAAGCCACACTCGCTCGGTAGACGAATCTTTTGTGGCGCTTTGGGAAAAAGTCGCCAAGGTCATCAACGAAGTTGCCGAGCAGTACGATAAAAAGTGGCAGGTCCGTCACCGGCTGATCAACTCAATGTTGATAATCCTTTTGGTCTTTCGCTTGGTTTGCTCAAAAAACTCGCAGAGCTACGGTACGACAATTGACGAACTCTGGGACAGTTGCCACCGATTGAATCTACCGCTGCCGCAGAAAGGTTCAATTGCACCGTCTTCTTTTTGCGCGGCGCGCAGGAAGCTGGATGAGGTGGCGTTCAAACACATTAATCAGAAAATTATCGAAACCTACCACGATCAAGTTGAAACCGAATCGTACAGATGGCTCGGTCACCGGATTTTTGCAGTTGATGGCTCCAGGATCAATCTTCCCCGAGGCTTAATGCGGCATGGATATGAACTGCAATCGGACAGCTCATACTATCCTCAAGGTCTGCTCAGCTGCCTTTACCAAGTGAAATCACAGCTGCCTTTTGATTTTAACTTGGTTGCACACTTGAACGAGCGGACCTGCGCCGAACAACATTTGCAGCGGCTGGAGAAAAACGACGTCGTCGTTTACGATCGAGGCTACTACTCCTATCTCATGCTCCATCGTCATTTTGAATCCAAGATACAGGCGATCTTCCGTCTGCAAAAAAGCAACAGTACCGCAATAGATGATTTTTTTGCCAATGCGCAAACGGACGTCACCGTCAATGTCTATCCTTCCTCGACAACGCGCAAGGAGATCCTGGCAGAACATCCTAATCTCAACATCGTTCCGATCCCGATGCGCCTGATCAAATACCAAATAGGCGACGAAACAACCTGCTTGGGATCAACGCTTTTAGATCAAGAGAGATATACGAAACAGGATTTTATCGACATCTATCATTCCAGATGGGGCGTCGAAGAGCTTTACAAAGTCAGCAAACGCATCTTCATCGTGGAAGATTTTCATGCCAAGAATGAGCGGGGCGTCAAGCAGGAAATCTATGCACACTTTGCGCTTGTCACTATGAACCGAATCTTTGCCAATCAGGTAGATATTGATCTTAATTCGCCCGACAGCTCTTTCGATCAAGCCAAAAACCCTTCTATCTCCGGGCAACCTGCATCGAATCAGCGGCTGAGCAGAATCAAGACCAATTTTAAAAACTGCATTCATGTTTTCACAAGGAGCATGGAGGAGCTGCTTCTCTTGCATTCTAAGATGAAAACGGCGGTTGAATGTGCGTTTCTTTTTATCAAAGGCTGTTATCAAAAAGAAAGACTTGGCCGCTCATATCCGCGTAAATCTATGCGGCCAGACACTAAGTGGCATGCTCCGAGGAAGAGGAAAATTAAAAAGGTTAAAAAACCACTACCGACGTTGAATCCTGGGAATATAATGGCGGTTTCTTAAACGAATGGATCTGTTTCTTAAACGAATGCCATTGGCCCCCAGACCCCCGGGATTTATCGCTTTGGTCCCAATCCCGAGGTTTATTAAAATGCGAAACGGGATGCCGTTGAGACACCCCGCCTCGGTCTTGGGCCCTGAGTCGGCGCTCGGGTTGCTTCCCAGCATTGCCCTATCCTCCGCCCAGGCCGAGTGCAATTGTACCGGAGATGCGCCCAGCGGAGAACAGCCATTCAAGACCGACAGCTTTATGCTCAGATTATCGGGATAACCGATCCGTGGTATGTCGAACGCGTGGAATTGAAATTGGAACAAGGAGAGGTTCACGTTTTCCTGAATCATCCCGTTGGGGTTCAGTGGCCGTGCCCAGAGTGCGGCACGTTGTGCAACCTGTACGACCACAAACCTACGCGGATTTGGCGTCATCTAGACACATGCCAATACCAAACGATCATGCACGCGGATCCTCCGCGGACTGACTGTGAGAAACACGGGCCGAAAGTCGTTAAGCTGCCGTGGGCTGAGGAGCGGAGCCGGTTTACGATGTTGTTTGAGCGCTTGGCGATCGACTGGTTGGGTGCGGCCAGCCAGAAAGCAGTCGCCAAGCATCTGGGGCTGAGCTGGGACGAGATCCATGGGATCATGGACCGTGCTGTTGAACGAGGCTTGGCGCGACGTGAAGCCGAACCGCTCAAGTATGTAGGCGTTGACGAAAAGGCATTCCGCAAAGGCCATAATTACCTGACGATCGTCAACGACCTGGAACGAGGCCGTGTCCTGTTCGTGGCTGAGGAACGAAAAGAGTCAAGTCTGGATGCGTTCTGGCCAACGCTGACGGAGCAGCAGAAGGAAAACATCGAGGGGGTGGCCATGGACATGTGGGATCCCTTCATTAACTCGGTGCGTAATCACCTGCCGGATGCGGACAAGAAGATCGTCTTCGATAAGTACCACATTGCCGGACATCTCGGAGATGCCGTGGACCGTGTTCGCAGGCAGGAACGAAAGAGCCCGGTTGTGGAAGGAGACGAGCGATTGGTGGGGACCAAATACCTTTGGCTCCGCAACCCCGCCAACTTTACGGACGCAGCCTGGGACGCCTTCAAGTCATTGCGCGAAAGCACTCTTAAGACGGCGCGTGCGTGGGCACTGAAGGAATCTGCGATGTCGCTGTTCGACTTCGTTTACGAAGGCGCAGCTCAAAAGCATTTCAAATGGTGGTACAACTGGGCGACGCACAGCCGCCTGCAGCCTGTTATCGAAGTAGCCCGTACCCTGAAAGCTAGACTCGGAAATATTCTGACGTATCTGAAGCACCGTATCACCAATGCGACAAGTGAGTCGGTTAACGCTAAGATCCAGTGGGTGAAGTACACCGCGAGGGGATTTCGAAACAAGCAGAACTTCAAAACAGCAATCTATTTTCACTGCGGTGGTCTGGACATGGCGCCATTACCCACCTAAAATCCGGAAGAGCCAATATTTTGAGGGTGCAACATGGCGAAAGAAAAAAAGCAGTCCAGGGGAGAAGATAGCAAAAGGCG
>JAZDLY010000130.1:0-14643 GCA_043801485.1 Candidatus Omnitrophota bacterium
CAAAAGAGAACGGCTTCCCGTTATCCCGCTTTATTTTGCCAAAGGGCACAAGAGATACCGTAGCATCGGCTGCGCCTGCTGTTGCCAGTCTGTTGTTTCATCGGCCAGCAATCTAGATAAAATCATAAGCGAGCTTCAGGAAACAAGGGTGGCCGAGCGTTCAGGTCGTAGTCAGGATAAAGAGAAAGAATACATGATGCAGAAACTCAGGTCGTTGGGCTATATGTGAGATTTTCATGCAAAGAGGGGTTTTGTTAAACATTGTGGTCATGGGAGAGTTTGATTCCGGCAAGTCGACGTTGATCGGCCGGCTTCTTTACGATTCCGGATCGCTTTCCGATCAGGCCAAAGAGGAGCTGCTGAATATTTCCGGCGTATTTGGAAAAAGCGTTGAGTTTGTTTTTCTTTTGGACAGTTTTGAGGAAGAGCGTCGCCAGGCGTTGACCCTTGATATGACTCAGGCCGTGTTGAAAATGGGAACCGATCAATTTTTGCTCACCGATGTTCCGGGTCACCGGCAACTGATTAGCCATATGTTAACAGGGACCTGCGGGGCGGAGGTGGCCATCCTGGTCGTCGATGTCAGAAGATCCATGGAGAGCCAAACAAAAAGGCATCTTTATTTGGCTAAGTTTCTGGGCATTCCGGAAGTTCTTTTGGTTGTTAATAAAATGGATTTGGTTGGTTATCGAGAGAGCGATTTTCTAAAAGTGCAACAAGATGCTTTTGATTTTTTGGTCAAGATCGGGTTCAGCGCTCAGGGGATTGTTCCTGTATCTGCCAAAGACGGCGAAAATCTTCTACGGAAGTCCTTAAAGCTAAGTTGGTACCGAGGACCCTTTTTAGCGCAGGCCTTGTGCCGTCTCACAAGGAAAACGCCGAGCTATGACTTTCGTTTCCCTGTCCAGGATGTCTATGAAACGAAAAATGAAAGGATTGCGGTTGGGACGGTGGCTTCGGGGCGCATTCAAAGAGGGGATGTCGTGACGGCGACTCTCACAGGTTCACGGTTTACGATTAAAGACATCAAGGTTTTCGGCTGTCAAAAAAAAATGGCCACTGCGCAGGAGAGTATCGGGTTGATCCTAGAGCCGACGCCGGACGAGGCAACGAGGGGTACGTTATTATTTAAAGGAAAGCCTCCCAAAGAGATCACCGGACTGCGATCCAAAATTTTTTGTCTTGAGGGCCTGATGCCCGGAGAAGACCTATGGCTGCAATGTGCCATCCAGGAGAAGCCCTGTCGGATCTCCAATATCACAAAAGCGATGGATTCGGAAACCCTGGAAACAATAGCAGATCCAACCAGCCTGCGGGCTTTGGATGCTGCCGAGGTCGTTATCGAAACGCAAGGTCGCATAATGGCGGAACGTTTTCAGGATGTGCCTTCATTGGGAAGGTTTGTTCTTAAAAAAAACGGTGCGATTTGTGCGATAGGGATTGTGGATTAGCCTATGACTGACGCATGGGCCTATGTGGATCCAGGGCAGGGGTTTGTCTATGCCCAAAATGCTCCCCTGATTTGGAGCATACTCATAGGTTTTCTATTTTTTCTGCCGTTTCGTTTTTTTTACAAATTCGTTAAAAAGTTTCTCTGGATTTTTATTTTGTCTGTTGCGCTTTTATTCACAGGGGGAATATTGATGAACATGATGGGCAAAACTAAAAAGAAAGTCATTCTTCTGGGCATTGATGCCATGGATGCGAAGATGACCCAGCGTCTCATGAAGGAAGGAAGGTTGCCACACCTGGCTTCTCTCGCCCGCACCGGAGGATTTTTGCCCCTTAAGACAACCAATCCTGCTGAATCAGCGGTGGCTTGGTCAAGTTTTATAACGGGCTTGAATCCCGGCGGGCATGGCATTTTTGATTTTATCATGCGTGACCCAAAGACGTATTTGCCTTATTTAAGCCTTAATGAAATTTCCAATGATTCGGGTTTACCTAAGGTAATGATGCGACGCAAAGGGCAGGCGTTCTGGACGCTCCTTTCAAGAAATAAAATTCAATCTTCTATTTATTTTTGCCCCAATACCTTTCCTCCGGAACGCCTGTTGGGAAGAATGGTTTCGGGAATGGGCGTCCCGGACATTACGGGGACGATGGGCAAGTTTACTTTTTACACAAGCAAGCCCTTATTGCCGGAAGATCGGGACAGCAGGGGGAACATTGTGCCCGTGATTCTAGATCAAGGCGTTGCCCAGACAGCGCTTTATGGCCCCAAGATGATTTCCTCCGGGGCCACGGTTCAGGCCAAGGTCCCCTTAACAATTATTTTATCTTCTGATGCCAGAAGCGCTTGTCTTGAATTTCAAAAAAAGCAGGTCTGCCTTCAAGAGGGGCAATGGAGTTCCTGGCAAAGAATTATTTTTAAAATAGGTCTTTGTCGGAGGACAGAGGGCATTGTGAGGTTTTATTTAAAGGCTGTTGAGCGCGGCCTGGAACTTTATGCATCCCCGATCAACTTTAATCCATGCCGGCCGGTGTTTCCCATCAGCTATCCGAAAGGCGAGGCATGCCGTTTGGCCAAGCAAAACGGTTTTTTCTACACGCAGGGCATGCCATACGATACCTGGGCCTTAACCGAAGGCCGGCTCGATGAAAAGGTCTTCTTGGAATTGACGGAAACGATCTTTGAGGAAAGGAAGAAAATTTTGCTGGAAGAATTAAAAAGGTTCAAAAACGGTCTTTTTTTCTTCTATTTCGAAGATCTGGATGCCATTCAACATATGTTCTGGCGCACGGTCGATCCACGACACCCCCTTCATGAAACAGGAGGTCCTTACAGCAGGACCATCGAGCAATATTACGAAAAGATGGATGGGGTCGTAGGAGAACTTTTGAAGGATTTGGATGAAGATACCGTTTTGATGGTTTTTTCCGATCACGGATTCACCTCTTTTCGCAAATCGGTCCATCTCAACCGCTGGCTTCTGGAGCACGGGTATTTATTTTTAGAAAAAGGGCAAAATGAAAGCAAGGAATTCTTCGAACACGTCGATTGGCACAAGACAAAAGCCTATGCCTTGGGATTCGGGGGAATTTACCTCAACAGGATCGGTCGGGAATATGGCGGTATCGTTGGCGAATCCGAAGCCGAGAGCATCAAGCAAAGGATCAAAGATGAGATGAAGCAATGGAAGGATCCGCAAGATGGCTCTGTCATCGTCGAGGAAGTTTACCCCCAGGAAGAAATATTCACGGGGCCCTATGCATCTGACGCTCCGGATTTGTTCGTTGGCTTTAAAGAAGGCTATCGCGCCTCTTGGCAGACGGCCCTGGGGGGTGTGCCCTCGACCCTTATCGAAGATAATAGAAAGAAATGGAGCGGAGATCATTTGGTTGATCCGTCATTTGTTGACGGTGTTATTTTTTCAAATATAATTCTGAAGAGCGACAGGCCTTCGATCATTGATATCGCCCCGACAGTATTGGAAGTTTTTGGCATCAGCAAGCCTTCGGAGATGGAAGGAAACGCATTGGCAACCCATGATAAATGATAAAAATACGTGATTGCAGCGGCTTGCATGAGCTTTGCTTCTTTGGCAATTTTATTATTTTTTAAGTTTGAAGTGTATAAAAGACATAAACCGAATATCCTTCTTATCACCATCGATGCCCTCAGGCCGGATCACCTCGGCTGTTACGGCTACCAGCGCAACACCTCTCCCAACATCGATCTTTTGGCTCGCAATGGCGTCCGAGGGTCACAGGTCTTCTTTCAGGGCATGTCGCGACGTTTCCTTCGCTTGTTTCTTTGTTGACCCCAACCTATCCTTATCAGCATGGCGTTGCTTTTTTTGGCGACTCGATCAGGCCGTCTTTGCTTACTCTACCAGATATCTTGAAAGGCCACGGTTATCGCAGGGGGTTCATCGGGTCGCGTGAGTTTGAGTCCATGGGAGGCCTGCGAGGGGCCTTTGATGAGTTTGATAGCGAAGATAAAAATGATGATGCCCATCAGGCTACGCAAAAGGGCCCTTGCATGGGTGGGAGAGAACAGAAAGAAACCCTTCTTTTTATGGGTCCATTACCTGGATACGCATTTTCCTTATCATGCGCCTGAAGGCTTCGGAACTCTTTTTCTAAAGGAGCAATTCTTATTCTTAAAAGGTAAACTTGAGGAATTTTTGCAGCGCGCGACCCCGGCGCAGACAATGCATAGCGAGAACGCAGCCTTGAGCGACGACGTCAAAGATAAATTAAAAAGTTTGGGATATATTCAATGAGACGGTTATGGCTTTTTTGATCGGAGTCATCGCCTTTGTCAGCGAGTACGCTGATTCTAGTCTGGGTATGGGATACGGAACGGTTCTTTCGCCGGTTCTGCTCCTGATGGGTTATCCAGCGTCAAAAGTCGTTCCTGCGATTCTGGCCTCGCAGTTTGTGACCGACGTTGCCGCGTGTTTGTTCCATCACCGGTGTCGCAACGTGAATCTGAAAATTCATTCAATGGATTTTAAGATTGCCCTGGTCCTTGGTCTGGTGAGCTGCGCGGGGGTTCTATTTTCGGTGGTTGTCGTGCTGAAGATCCCGACTGCGATTTTAACTCTCTACATCGGAGCGTTGGTTTTCTGCATGGGGGCTTTAATTCTCCTGACGACGAAAAAAAACATATTTTTTTCCTGGCCGAAAATCCTGGGGTTGAGCTTTCTTGCGGCGTTCAACAAGGGAGTGTCGGGGGGAGGCTATGGTCCTTTGGTCATGGGCGGACAGATCCTTTCCGGCGTGCATGCGAAGAATGCCGTTGGCATCACCGCATTTGCAGAAGCCCTGACATGTCTCCTGGGTTTTCTTCTATATTGTTTGTTGGGTAAAGCCATGGACTGGGGCTTGATTGCTTTGCTGGTGGCAAGCGCAGTTCTGGCGGTTCCCTTTGCTGCCTTAACAGTGAAAAATTTTGATCAGGGTTTGCTCAAGCGCGTGGTTGGTGTTACCATATGTTGTTTGGGAGCCCTTATGTTATCGAAAGTATTTTTCAGCAATTGATGTAAACCAATATTGCCTCTATTCGTCTAATTCAAAAGGAGAACGTAATGACTCTGAACAAAAAAATCGGGTTCGACAATAAGAAATACCTCAAAGAGCAGTCTGAGGCGATTCTGGAACGGGTGGCTCAATTCAACAACAAGCTCTACCTGGAATTCGGCGGCAAGCTTATTTTTGACTATCATGCCGCCCGCGTTCTGCCCGGATTTGATCCCAATGTCAAGATGCGGCTCTTGCAACAGCTCAAAGACAAGGCGGATATTATTCTCTGCATCTATGCCGGTGATATCGAACGCCGGAAAATCAGGGCGGATTTCGGGATCACCTATGACGTGGATGCGATGAAGCTGATCGACGATTTGAAGGCCTGGTGTCTGGAGATACGGGCGGTTGTCATCACGCGCTTTGACGATCAGCCCGCTGTGAAAATCTTCAAAAACAAGCTGGAACGGCGCAAAGTCAAGGTCTACACGCACCGGGCGACCAAAGGCTATCCGACGGATGTGGATCTCATCGTCAGCGATGAGGGTTATGGCGCCAATGAATACATCGAGACAAAAAATCCCCTGGTGGTGGTGACCGGACCCGGGCCTGGCAGCGGGAAACTCGCGACCTGTCTTTCTCAGCTTTACCATGACCATAGGAGAAAAAAGGGAAGCGGTTATGCCAAATTTGAGACGTTCCCGATATGGAATCTTGAAGTGAGTCACCCCGTCAATCTGGCTTACGAGGCTGCCACGGCAGACATTGCCGATTTTAACCTGATTGACCCGTGGCACATGCAGGCGTATCAAAAGACCGCTGTCAATTATAACCGTGATGTCGAAGTGTTTCCGGTTATTAAGAAAATACTCGGGAAAATCATGGGGGCAGATGTCGTCTATCAGTCACCGACCGATATGGGTGTCAACCGCGCAGGCTTCGGCATCCAGGACGATGCGGTGGTACGCAAGGCAGCGACACAGGAGATCATTTCGCGATATTTCCGGTATTCCTGCGAATACGCCTTAGGGCTCACGGAAAAGGAGACGATTCAGAGAGTAGAGCGTCTCATGGAAGGTTTGTCCATTAAGCCGGAGGACAGGGTTGTTGTTGGCCCGGCCAGGCAGTCAGCCGATGAGGCCCAAAACAAAAATAAAGGCAGCCAAGGCGTTTTTTGCGGTGCGGCCCTTGAGTTGGCCGATGGCAGAATTGTGATCGGCAAAAATTCACTTCTGATGCACGCCGCTCCCAGCTTGGTTTTAAATGCGATCAAAACATTGGCTGATATCCCGGACAAAATTCATCTTTTGTCGCCGCAAATTATCAAAACCATTGGACATCTTAAGAAAAATGTTTTGGGGCAGAAAACGGTCAGTCTTGATCTGGAGGAAGTTTTGATTGCGCTGAGCATCTGCGGCGCAACAAATCCAACGGCTCAGCTGGCCTTAGAAAAACTCAAAGACATCCGTGGCTGTGAAGTGCATATGACGCACATCCCGACACCGGGCGATGAGGCCGGTCTGCGCAAACTCGGCGTCAATCTGACCAGCGACGCCAATTTTTCGACCCAGAGCCTGGCGATTCTGAAGTTTTAACTTTTTTTAACTTTAAGAAGGAGGTGGAATGAACCGCGGAAAACCCATGCTTTATGTGGGATTATCAATTCTCTGTTGCAGCCTTTTGGTGACGGAGATTCTTTTCACAAGGATTTTTTCCGTCTGTCTCATGTATCATTATGCATTTTTTGTCATTTCGGTTGCCATGTTTGGTCTTGGGCTCGGTGGAATTTGTGTTCAGATATTGCATCCACAGGAGAAAGATAATGACGAACGATTCACAGAAAAGTTGTTTGTCCTGGGCCTTCTTCTTTCCGTCACAGGCTTGTTGACACCGCTGCTGTTGTTCAATGTCAATATGTTCGGGTTTTTCACGCTGGTCTCCACGGCCCATATCAAAATGACCTTATGGTTGGTGCTTGTGTTTCTTTTATCATCACTGCCATTTTTCTTTGGTGGCATGATGACATCGCTGCTCTTCCGTCATTATTCGGCCCATATCTCCAAATTATATTTTATGGATTTAATCGGTGCAAGTGCAGGTTGCCTTTTGTCTATTTTTTTGATTGAGCTTTTGGGGGCGCCAAACGCTATCCTTCTGAATGCTTTATTGGCAAGTATTGGCGCTTTTTGTTTTTTGTTTGCTATTTCCCGAAAACCTCCCAGGCGTCTTATGGCATTGTTTGTTTTTGTGTTTTTATCTTTAACAACAGTTTTTATTCTTGGTTTGAGGTATTCATCTTTTGACATTAAGTATGCCAAAGGTGTCGATAGACACCTGATCGACAGATTTTCAAAATGGAATTCTATTTCCCGTATCTCTGTCAGCAAAATTATCAATGAAAAAAATGTGCCCAAAATCGGGCGAGATATTTGGGGCGTGAGTAGCCGTTTCCGGGACCCTTACCCGAGTGCGAGGATGATCAATATTGATGGTGGTGCTGGAACATTTCTGGTTCACTTCAATCAGGATTTTAAAAAGGTTTCATTTGTCCAGGCGGATCCGCCTAGCCTTGTCCATCGCTTGAAAAAAGCGCCAAAGACATTGATCATCGGCGCCGGCGGTGGGAAAGATGTTCTCTCAGCGCTTTCTTTCGGAGCTGCCCATGTGACAGCAGTCGAGCTTAATCCTATTATTGTGCATGATGTTATGCTGGGTGAGTATTTGGATTTTAGTGGTCGTCTCTATATGGACCAGCGTGTGCGGGCCGTGGCGCAAGAGGGCAGAAGTTTTGTGGCGTCTTCTCGCGAAAAGTTCGATATTATTCAATTTGCATTTGTTGATACTTCTGCGGCCACATCCGGCGGTGCCTTTGCTCTCGCCGAAAATAATCTTTACACTGTAGAGAGTTTTGTGCAGTTTTTAGAGCATCTAGAACCAGATGGAATCTTTTCCGTTTGCTGGGTGGATATGCCTTATCTAAAGGGTGCGACGCGGTTGCTTTCCGTGATGATTGCTGCTCTGGAAGAGCTGGGTTGCGAAAATATTGGCCGCAATATCGCAGTTGTCACTAATCCCTCACGAGCGGATTGGATTGTCCGCAGTATTTTGGTCAAGAAAGACCCGTTTACTCCTGAAGAACAAAAGATCCTTACTCAAGCCGCCGAAGATCTCGATTTTGAAATGACGTATTTGCCGCAGGAAAGGGAACCGGCGTTGTCTTTAAACCAGATAAAGACCTACAGTGATTTCCTAAAAGTTCTGATTAACAACAAAGAGGATCGGCAGCTATTGTATGATTCTATGACTCTCGATATTTCCCCTCCGACGGACGACAGGCCATTTTTTTATTATCAGTATTACCCAAAAGATTTCCTGAGAGCGCTTATGTTCAAACAGGTGCCGACGTTAGCCGAATATCCTAGCGGTGGTAGTATCGTGCTTATACGAATTTTATTAATCGGAACAATCCTGGTTGGCTTCTGTTATGTTGTTCCTTTTTTGCTGTTTGGATGGATTAAGACCAGAGGGCATAGTCTGTTTTCTGTTTTGATGTTGTTGGGGTATTTTTCTTGTCTCGGTTTTGGTTTTATGTTGGTTGAGATTTCAATGTTGCAAAAGCTTTTACTTTTCCTTGGTGGGCCTCTGTATTCATTTTCAGTGACGCTTTTTTCTTTGTTGTTATTTGCGGGACTCGGGAGTTTGTGGACTCAGCGGTTTACCGTGCATGCCCCTTCATTTTACATCAGAAGGGCGATCCTTGGTTTGCTTTTGCTTGGTATTTTATATTTATTGTGCTTGCCGTCCCTCATTGATTTTTTCTTGGGTGAGCCTCTGCCGATCAAAATCCTAATTTCCGTTTTTCTGCTGATGCCGTTGAGTTTCTTGATGGGCATGCCGTTGCCATTAGCCATCAAACAGATGCAAGATAGGGCCCGGGATCTCATCCCATGGATGTGGGGTATCAATGGCGCCACATCTGTCTTGGCGTCCATCATCGCCATCCTCTGGGCCATGAATTTTGGATATGATCTGACATTGATTAACGGCTACTTATTTTATTTCTTGGCGTTATTGATTGTAGAATTCGGTTTTAAAAAAATATGATACATTTGGACATCTTAAGAAAAATGTTTTGGGGCAGAAAACGGTCAGTCTTGATCTGGAGGAAGTTTTGATTGCGCTGAGCATCTGCGGCGCAATAAATCCAACGGCTCAGCTGGCCTTAGAAAAACTCAAAGACCTCCGTGGTTGTGAAGTGCATATGACGCACATCCCGACACCGGGCGATGAGGCCGGTCTGCGCAAACTCGGCGTCAATCTGACCAGCGAGGCCAATTTTTCGACCCAGAGCCTGGCGATTCTGAAGTACTGAGATTTAGATGATGGCTATTCCAAAAAAACTAAAACTATTCTTTGGTGTTTTTATGTTCTTTGTTCTGTTCGGACAAAGCGCGCAGGCACAGGATGAGCTGACGTGGCAGGATTGCGTGGCAGAAGCTGCAAAAAATAATCCTGATCTTGTGTCCGCGGCCGAAGGAATTACCATCCAGAAGGCCAACCGCGGCATCACCGTCAGCGATCTTCTTCCTCAGATCACAGCAGATGCAGCAGGTTCTACTGCAAAAACGAGCACAACGACCTCAGGTTCTACAACCAGCGCAACCAGCGACACATTTTCGTACGGCGTTACCGGATCGCAGCTTATCTTCGACGGTTTGAAAACAATCCACGATGTCCGGGCTTCGTCTGAGAATATCAAGGCCATACAGCAGGCTTACCGTTTTGCCTCTTCGCAGGTGCGGCTGGATCTTCGCACGGCCTTCGTCAATGTCTTGAAGGCGCAGGAGCTTATCCGTGTGGCTGAAGAGATCGTCAAGATCCGTAAAGACAGTCTAGTCCTGATTACCATGCAGTATGAGTCAGGCCTGGAGCATCGCGGGGCCCTCCTGACAGCAGAAGCCAATATGGCCCAGGCGAATTTTGAGCTTGCCCAAGCCAAGCGGGCACTTGTGTTTGCCCAGAGGCAATTGACAAAAGCCCTTGGCCGTCGCGAATTCACGCCTCTTTCTGTGCAGGGAGATTTCGTCGTGCACGATACCGCTTTGGAAAAACCCGATTTTGAGGCCTTGGTGAAAAATAATCCTTCGGTCCTGGAAGCTATTTTTAAGAAGAATGCGGCACAGTATGGTGTTAAATCGGCATTCAGCGATTTTGCGCCAACGCTTTCGGCCACAGCCAGAACTGGCCGATCGAGTTCTCATTGGCCACCCGAAAACGAAGGGTGGAATATGGGTTTGAGCGTGAGCCTGCCTCTATTTGAAGGCGGTTTGCGAGTGGCTGAGGTTTCAAAAGCCAGGGCCGAATTCAGGCAGGCGATTGCCGATGAACAAAGCGTGCATGATGCGGCCATCGTGTATTTGGAACAGACCTGGGTTGCTTTGCAGGATGCGCTCCAGACCGTGGATGTCCAGGAGAAGTCGCTTGCCGCAGCGCAAGAGCGCGCCAAGATCGCAGAAGCCCAGTATTCCACGGGTTTTATTTCCTTTGATAATTGGATCATTATTCAAAATAATCTTGTCGCTGCAAAAAAATCTTATCTGCAAAGCCAGGCCAATGCCTTGCTCACCGAGGCCAATTGGATACAGGCGAAAGGAGAGACACTGGATTATGTTTAATAAAAAATTTATGGGTGCGATATTGATTGTTGTTGTGATCCTTGGTTTTGCTGTCTTCGATCTGGTCGGCAAGCGACACGGTGCCAACGGCGAGGCAACAAAACAAGTCATCCCTGTCCTGGGGAGGATTGAGTCGGTGATTTCAACCACAGGGACTGTTTTGCCGAAGAACCGTCTTGAAATCAAGCCGCCGGTCAACGGCCGCGTGGAAGAAGTGTTGGTCCGGGAAGGTGAACAGGTCAAGACCGGCCAGACCCTGGCGTTGATGAGCTCTACGGAGCGCGCAGCCCTTCTGGATGCAGCACGGGGAAAAGGTGAAGATTCTCTGGCTTATTGGGAGGATGTCTACAAGCCGATTCCTTTGATATCGCCTATTGGCGGCGAGGTGATTGTTGCCAAGACCCAGCCAGGCCAGACCGTCACGACAGCAGATGCGGTGGTTGTGCTTTCAGACCATCTGATTGTTCGGGCGCAGGTCGATGAAACCGATATCGGCAAGATCAAAGAAAACGGGCTTGCGACGATCACCATCGATGCTTATCCGGACAAAATGATCAAGGGCGAAGTTGAGCACATTTATTACGAATCCAAAACTGTCAACAACGTCACGATCTATGAAGCGGATGTCCTGCCGCAGGAGGTTTTGGAATTTTTTCGTTCCGGCATGAATGCCACCGTTGATTTTATCCAACAGAGTCCGGAGGAGTGGCTTTTAATTCCCGTGCAGGCCGTGCATTACGAAAGGGGACAGCCTTGGGTCAGTGTCAAGCAGAAAGGCGGGCTGGGCACGATCCGGCGAAACGTCAAACTTGGCATGTCCGATGAAAAGAATGTCCAGGTGGTCTCCGGGCTCAATGTGGACGATGTGGTCCTGGTGACTTCAAAGAAATTCAGCCTCCCGAAGGAGGACTCCGCAACAAACCCGTTTATGCCGAATAGAAGACGATGATCGAATTAAATAATATCCACAAGACTTATCAGATGGGCAAGATCGAGGTGCGCGCCCTGCAGGGCGTTTCACTGGCTATTGAAGCTGGTGAATTTGTTGCCATCATGGGGCCTTCCGGGTCCGGCAAATCTACGCTCATGCATGTCATGGGGTTATTGGACAGGCCGGATGCCGGCGGATACCGTCTCTGTGGCCAGGATGTTACCGCGCTTTCGGACCAAACGCAGGCGTCTCTGAGGAACAGATTTGTGGGTTTCATTTTTCAGCAGTTTCATCTCCTGCCGCGCGCCACAGCGCTGGAGAATGCCGAGCTTCCTCTGATTTATGCCGGCAAAAAAAATCTCAAAGAAAAGGCAAAAGAGAAAATCAGGGCCGTGGGGCTGGAAGACCGTATGCTCCATCATCCCAATGAGCTCTCCGGCGGCCAGCAGCAGCGCGTGGCCATTGCCCGCGCCCTTGTGAATGATCCGATCGTCATCATGGCCGATGAGCCCACCGGTAATCTTGATTCCAAAAGCAGAGAGGAGATCCTTTTGCTTTTGGAAGAACTTCATCGCAATGGAAAAACAGTTATTGTCGTGACCCACGAGAGCGAGATCGCCGAGCGCGCCAACCGCATTATTTTTATGCGCGACGGCCGGATCGTTTCGGACCAAGTCCGGACCAAAAAGCCTGCCCCGGCGTCTCTGCCTTCGCCGAATGTTTGCCTGGAGACCTCGGAGGCAACTCGCAAAGTCAGCAAGGCTGAATTTAAGGACTTTTTTATACAGGCATATTTTTCGATCCTGACGCACAAAGTGCGTTCTTTTCTTTCGATCCTGGGCATATTGATCGGCGTTGCCGCGGTGATTGCCATGCTTGCCGTAGGACAGGGGGCCAAAGCATCGATTGAAAAACAGCTTTCTTCTCTGGGGTCTAATCTTTTGATGATCAGGCCCGGTTCCCACAGGGTCCACGGAGTCAGTTTGGAAGCTGGCTCTGTGACGCGTTTTACGTTGCAAGACGTTGCTGCCATCGGCCGGCTTTCGGATCTGGTGAGTCGGGTCAGTCCTTCGGTTTCAGGCGGCGTGCAAACTGTTTACGCAAACAAGAATTGGAACACGCGGCTTGAAGGCGTTGGGGCCGATTACGAGGAAATGCGCAACGAAAGCCCCGTGGCCGGACGGTTTTTCACCGAAGAAGAATTGAAATTGCGCGAAAAAGTGGTTTTGTTGGGCACGACGGTTGTCCGCGAGCTCTTCGGTGACGAAGATCCCGTGGGCCGCACTATCAAAATCAATCTGGTTAATTTTAAGGTCATCGGTATTCTCCGGGAAAAAGGAGCCAGCACATTTCGCGATCAGGACGATACGATGCTGGTTCCCGTGACGACCGCCATGTTCAGGCTGCTCGGCAAGCAATATCTGGATACGATTTATGCGGAAGTCAGGGACCCGGGCCTCATGGAACAGGCCCAGGATGCCATCTCTAATCTGATCATCAAACAGCACAGGCTGGGTAAAAATGATGAAGATAGTTTTCAGATCAGAAACATGGCCGACATCCGGGAGACGTTGGAAGCAACGACCAAAACCATGTCCATGCTTCTGGGCGCCATTGCTGCTATTTCGCTTTTGGTGGGCGGCATCGGCATCATGAACATCATGCTGGTTTCCGTGACCGAGCGCACGCGCGAGATCGGCCTGCGCAAGGCCCTGGGCGCGACCAATAGGGATATCCTGAGCCAGTTTTTGATCGAGGCGGTGCTTATGGCTTTTCTGGGCGGGTTCTTCGGAGTTTTGGTCGGAAGTGCCATCGCCGTTCTCATCACGGTTTTTGCGGGATGGGCCGTGAAAATTTCCCTTGCCTCCGTTATCCTCGCCACCGTTTTTTCTTTTGTTGTTGGCGTTGTCTTTGGTCTTTGGCCGGCACGTCAGGCCTCTCAGCTGGATCCCATCGAGGCCCTGCGGTATGAGTAAGAGGCGCAGGATCCTTGTCGTCATTTTTCTTATTGTGTTTGCAGCAGTCTTGTTGGTTGGTTTGGCCATTTCTTTTTTTATTTTTACAGAACGAGGCGGCTCTTTTTTCGCAAAACAGGCGATGTCCACTTTTTCAGGCGGCAAGGAGATTGCCTGGCAAAAAAGTGAAGGGAGTCTCGCCCGAGGCCTGGTTTATGAGAACCTGGAGGCAGAAAATGTCGAAAGACTGCCGCGCCCAAATAAAATACGAATTCAGAAACTCACGATCGACGTTAAATCGGCTTCGGCGCAGGGGATATCGTTGATTTTGGAGAATGCCAGGGTTTTTTTGCCGGATTCGGATCCGATTGTTGTTTTCGGTACTCTCAACGCCGGCAAATTAGATTTCAACCTTTTTTGTAAAAGAATAGCGACAGGAGCAATTGATCATTTCGTCAAGGTTAACCAACTCAGAGGCGTCAGCGGCACGTTTTCCGATGTGGATGTTTTTGTCAAAGGCCCTCTCGAGGAGCCTCGGTTCGAAGGTGTTTTTTTGATAGAAGATTTGGCCAAAGAGGGGTTCTCCGTGCGGGATTCTTTCTGTCAGTTCAATCTGACGGTCAAAGGGGAAGATCAAGATCGGCCCTTGTTTGGGAGCGTTGTTTTGCAGGGGGGAATTCTCCGTGGCGCAAAGACAGCCGTGGTCAATTTGACAGAAGGAAAGTTTTTGTTCTCGGGCGATCCCGCCAACCCTGCGCTTGATGTCCGGGGAAGTTCTCAGGTCGAGAAAGTGAAAATAGAGATTGCGGTCAAAGGTGTTTTGAGCCAGCCTGATCTGCAGATAAAATCCGAGCCTCCGATGGATAAGAATCGGCTTCTCCTGGCATTGGCGACCGACAAGACTTGGAAGGACACAGAACTTGGTCTTCAGAAAGGTGCTGTTTCGCCGGATTTCGCCCGAGATTTTATTGATTATTTTGTTTTGGGCGGCCAGGCTTCCAAGTTTACAGAGAGATTCGGCATCAAGAGTATCTCTGTTCAATACAACGGTCAAGACAGGGGTATTGCCGTCACCAAGGATCTTTCCAGCAGGCTCGAAGGCAAGTATGCC
>JAZDLY010000165.1:0-22219 GCA_043801485.1 Candidatus Omnitrophota bacterium
ATTCAAAGCGCCGATCAAAGCCCCCAGACCGTTTGCCGACATCAAAATCGCCAGGGCCCTGGAATCCGAATGGAAAATTTCCTTTGCGTAAACCGGCATCAAAACGACATACGCTGTGCCAAACAGGCTCACCACCCCCACAAGGGCAAACAACCCGAGGAGAAATGGATTTTGTTTTATGACGGAAAACGTCGCCAGGGTATCGCTCCAAAAAGACTTTTTGGCCGACATGGTTCCCACGGGCCGCGGACGAATGAACAACAGCGCCGCAATCACCGGCAGGAAACTGATGGCATTGATATAAAAACAACCTCTCAGGCCCACGGCAGCGATGAGAATGCCGCCCAAGGCAGGCCCCACAAACCGCGCGGAATTAAACGCCGCAGAATTCAAGGCAATGGCGTTCAAGAGATGCTGTTTGCCGACTAGATCAACAACCATGGCCTGACGCGCCGGCGCATCCAGGGTCAACACAAGCCCGTTGCAAAAAGCAATCAGGACAATGTGCCAGACGCGCACCGCACCGGTCCCCACAAGATACGCCAGGAGGAACGCAAGAAGTGTGAAAGCAATCTGCGTCCCTAAAAGAATGTTGCGTTTGACCATGCGGTCCACCAGGGCTCCGCTCGGCAAAGAAAACAAAGACAAAGGCAAAAAACTCAAAAAACCAACCAACCCCAAAAGAAATACAGACCCGGTGAGTTGGTAGACCAACCAGCTCTGGGCAATGCCCTGCACCCAGGTGCCCATCAGGGAAACCGACATCGCCACCCAGAAAATCCTGAATTCGCGTATTTTTAAAGACGTGAACATGGTATCAGTATCCGATGAATTCTTCCGTGATAATTTTCCCAGCCGGCAGATTCAGGCGCTCTGTTAAGAGGGTTTTCATGGCCAAAACCATCCCCGGTGGGCCGCAAACATAAAACATGCGCTCTGCGCAATCAGGGATTTCTGCCTGGATCATTTTTTCGTCGATCACGCCCTTGCCACAGCCTGAAAAATTCTGGTCGCAATCCGTCAACGTGTAGATGACCCTGATATAATGTATGAACACCTGAAATATTTCCTTGTTCGCTAAAGCTCACAAGGACTTCGCTAAAACGAAACATTAAGGTGCTTGTTTTGATTCGCCTTTTGCATAAGGTCAAAGTCATTACGGAAGATAAGGTATTCCGGCGTGCGGCTGGAATACAGCAAAATAAGGTTCGAGGCAAGCTCGGTGTCTGTTGCGTATTTGAAAATACTCCGGATCGGCGTGATGCCAATGCCACCGCTCAAAAAAGCCACCTTGGGATATTCGCCCGTGAAGGTAAACTTGCCCATCGGCAGATTCAAATCAAACCTCTGGGAAATCTTTAGCTCCAGCAAAGCTTTTGAAAAACCACTTGAACTGATCTTCTTGGTGAACTGGACGTAGCCCTTCTCGATAGGTGAGTTGGAGATGGAAAAAACTTTTGTGACTGCTTTTCCTTCCACGGGCAACATCAGCGTCAGGTATTGACCGGGCTCAAACGCGATATCGCGCTCCAGCGCAAAACGAAACGTTTTCACATCGCAGCAATGGGTGATGATTTCCGTCAGTTGACAATTGAGTCGTTCTGGCATGATTTTTCAGACAATCTTTGATACGCGACGGATCAATTCTTGCTTTGCTTGGCTTGTCTTGGGGATAAAACAACCCGCGACGTCCGGATGACCGCCTCCCCCAAACGCCTCGGCTACGCGGCCCACATTTGCCGACCCCTTGGACCTCAAGCTCACGCGCCAAAGATGTCCGGGCATCTCCCGAAAAAGCATGGCGACGCGGACTTCCTTCAACGTGCGGATTTGGTCAATCATGGGATCGACATCTTCTTCCTGGGCCTTGAGCCTCTTGAGGTCCTTTGACGTGACATGCGAAATAGCAAGTCGGCCACCATTGGAAAACTTGATTCTGGAAAAACAAAGGCCCAAAAGCATGGCTTCCGCTCTGGTGCGGCTCCAATAACTCTTTTCCACAATGTCATAATAATTAACCCCTCTGGATGTCAGGTCTGCGCAGATTCGGAATGTTGCGGGGGTCACAGACGGCAGGCGAAAAGAGCCGGTCTCAACAATCAGGGACACTAACAAAGGAATCGCTATATCCTGGCCAATCGCAACTCTAAGCAATCGAGCCAGCTTATAGATTATCTCTCCCACAGCTGCGGCCTTATCATCGATGAGGGAAACTTGCGCAAATTTTTTTCGAAAACTGTGGTGGTCGATTTCAATCGTTGTCAGTGCCTTCTGGAAAACGCAAAGATATAAATCGTCCAACTGAACCTTCGAGGCACAATCCAGGGCTATCGCCAAATCAAATACCCCCGCTCCACTGGCGCTCTGCCGAATGTTGGCGTAAAGCGGTAAAAATCTGTAACGCCTGGGCAGCTCGCTGGGAGAAAAAAGAACAACGCGCTTGCCCATTTTTTTCAGGCAAAGCGCCAGGGCCACCATAGAACCAATGGCATCGCCATCCGGAAACATATGAATGCAAAGGGCAACCCGCCGCGCTCTCCTGATGCACCGCGCAACTTTCTGATAGGCACTGATATCAATCACTTATTCACCCAACACTTTGACAATAACACGTTTTTTCCTTTGACCGTCAAACTCGGCATAATAGATCTGCTGCCATGGACCGAAATCCAGCTTGCCGCGGGTGACGGGAACAATGACCTCGTGATGGATCAAAAGACTCTTCAAATGCGCATCGGCATTGCTCTCGCCCGTACGGTGATGCCGATATTCCCGTCGGAAAGGCGCTAATTTTTCCAGCCATTCGTCGATATCCTCGATGATGCCCTCTTCATCATCATTGACATAAACGCCGGCCGTGATGTGCATGGCGGAAACCAGAACCATGCCTTCCCGGACGCCGCTTTTAACCAAAATCTCTTCGACCTGAGGGGTGATGTTGATGTACTCGCGCTTGGTTTTGGTGTTAAACCAGAGGTATTCTGTGTAGGTCATGTTGCCTTCAAATCAAAACCCAGAGGCCAGGTAACACACCTGACCTTGACGTTCTCGGTGATCTTAACATCTGTTTCTTTTCCCAGTGTCATAATGCCATGCCAGATGCCTTTTTTTAAGACAACCGGCTTGTCCAGCAAAAAACATCGGATGCCGGAGGACTGCTTCTTTTTGGAAACATACAACAGAGCCCGGCCGGAAACAGGCTCAAAACTCTCCAGACTTTTGGGGTGTTGTTCAAGCCTGCGGATGACTTTATCCCGCACAACCAGATAAGCAATCCTCCAGCCATTCTTTGGCTGACGCACCACAATCCGGAACAAATTTTTTGATTTTGGCGCCGTTTTCCTTGGGAAATCGATCAACCAGCCATAGGGCTTGAAGCTGGACCGTGTGATAGGCCTGACTTTGAAACATTTTTTCATCGTAACTATTTATAATACAGCAAATAACACCTTTTTACAACAAGAAATCAGTGGTTTGCGGACACAACAATCCTCCTGTTCCGCAACCTGAATTTTTTTGCCGTTGACATCGGTTTACGGCTCGTTCGTAACGCGAACACTGCCGTCGCGTGGTACAGCTGACCTGGAAATAGCTTCCGGCCGTTCGCACGTCACTCGCCGTAACCCCTTCGTCAACTCTTGCCAAAAAAATTCTTATGTCTGCTCCACAGGAGGTTTGCAGTGCCCGAAGGCCATGACATTGAAACTTTGCTTGTCAGGTCTGTCTTGGTCTTGTCCGGAGCAGGGCTATTGAAGGCCGAGCGGGCACGGATCCCCATCGGCATAGATTCGGGGAGAGCGAGGCCGGAAATTGAGCGAAGCCTGCCTCGCAGGGGCAGGCGAGCGTCCATGCGGAGGACAAGGCCAAGACAAACCCAACTTAGATTGCAGCAAATCAGGTGGGAAAACTGAGGTATTTGTCCCAGTAGCCGAAGAGTTCTTTCGTGGCGTAGACATCCCCCAGACAATAACGGGCGATATCGAGGTATTGACCCTGCTTAAACAGGTTTTTTACGTCCAGCCCGGAAATGCCGTCATCTTTCGGGCTCTTGATGCCAAAGGCAGTGCACCACATGTGCAGGCTGAATCTTTTGCGCACAGCGCCCTGAAAGGTCAACTTCTCCATCAGGTCAATATGGGCGTTGGAACGGAAACGGTCCGGCATGAGGTTCCTGGTAGCCTTGAGGCGATGCATGGCAGAGCGGATCATGATAAAGGGGCAATCAAAAGCCCGGCCGTTGAACGTCACAAACTGATCATATTTTTCCATTTTTGACCAGAAATATTCCAAAAGCTGTTTTTCGTTACCGACGGAAACATATTCAACTTTTTCCTGGACGGTTTTGACCGGCGACCCCTGCGGCGTCTGATAAACAACAAAGGCATCTTGCGAATCCGCCTCAAGCATGGCGATCGTTACGATCTGGGCCGTGACAGGGTAAAGACTCAAAGAATCGCGCACCGTCTGCTCTTCTTCATCCGACTTGGCATATTTGAGAAGGGCGTCTTGTGTCGTTTCGTCAAACGACTCCATATTGGCCCCAAATGTCTCGATATCAAAAATAATTTTCGCCATGATCCGTATCGAAATAATCCACCAGTTTACGGTAAAGCCCTTCTTTGTTAACGCCGCTCAAAGAACGATCTTCAAAAACGGGCAGATCTTCTTGGAACCAGGATGTGTCGGTTTCGATTTTTTCCATCACCCTGCGTTCACTGATAAAACGCGAAAGACGGTTAAAGGTCTCCATACCTCCCTGCCGACCCTCGTTGTGCATGGACAGATGCAAGTGGTGTCTGGCCCTTGTGACCGCCACATAAAGCAAACGACGCTCTTCTTCTACCGAATCTTCATGATTCAAAGAATAGGACACGGGCAGAGACCCATCCATGAGGCCCATAATGAAAACCACGTCCCATTCAAGCCCCTTGGCGGAATGAATGGTGGAAAGCACAAGCGGCCGCTCATCTTCGGACCTGCCTTCGATGCTGGCCACGCTTTTCTCCGGCGGCTCAAGAGCCACAAAATCCATCAGGAAATGCTCCAGCGACGTGTAGGAGCCGGCAATCTCCGCAAAGGCCTTGAGATCATCCTGGCGGATCTGATAATCGTCAAATTTTGCCTTCAGGATCGGCGCGTAGAAGTGGAGTATTTTTTTTATTTTTTTCTGAATCTCGGGAGTCTGACAAAGATCGCGCAAAAGTGAGACGATCCCAGACAAACCCCTCTGAACACCAGGATTTTTCACCGCATTTTGCCACGCAGTCGCATTTTGGCCATGGGCAGCTGCAATCACCAGCTCCTTAACCTTCTCGGCCGTCCGGGGTCCGATGCCTTCCAAAAGCATGAGAATCCGTGCCAGGGCCAATTCATCTTTGGGATTGTGGTGAACCTTTAAAAAACTAAGGACGTCTTTGATGTGCGCGGTCTCGATAAATTTCATGCCGCCATAAACCGCAAAAGGAATATTTCGTTTTGAGAGCTCCAGCTGGACCGGCAAAGACAGATAGTTGGAACGGTACAACACCCCGACGGATTCCAGCGCCACGCCGTCATCGCGATACTCTTTGATTTTGGCCGCAATCCGTTCTGCCTCGCTGAACGCATCTTTAAAAAAAGACAGCGTCGGCTTTTCTTCGCCGGGGCAGGTCGTGAACAAGACTTTGGTGTATTTCTGTTTTTCACCGGAAACGATCGCATTGGCCACGTCTAAGATAGGCTGCGTGCTGCGATAGTTGTATTCCAGCTTGATGATTTTCGTGTCCGGAAATCTCAGAGGAAAATCAAACATGTTCTTGTAATAAGCACCTCGAAAACTGTAAATGCTCTGTGTATCGTCACCCACCGCCATGCAATTGTGATGACCGCCCGCCAAGGCATAGACGATATCGGCCTGGATTTTATTGGTGTCCTGGAACTCATCGACCATAACGTATTTGAACTTTTTGGAGATTTTTTCCTGCACTTGGGAATTTTCCAAAAGGAACTTTAAATAGATCAGCATGTCGTCGTAATCAATCATGTTGCGGCTAATTTTGTACTCCGTGTATTTTTTGCGCAGCTCTTCGAGTTTGGCTGCCAGACCGATAAAATGCGGATAATCCTGGCTCAAGACGTCGTGGATGGATTGATGTCGATTGAGACTCATGCTCAAGACCGATCGGAGCGTATCTTTCTTAGGAAAGCGCGTCTTGTCTTCCAAATAGCCCTGACGCGCGGACAACAAATGCAGGACATCGGCGCTGTCCTGCTCATCTAAGAAAGAAATGCTTTCCCGTAAACCAAGGACACTTTTGTATTGCTGGATGGTGCGGTAGGCAAACGAATGAAAGGTTCCGCCTTCGATGTGCCTGCATCTTGGATCATGCAATGACGCGCGGCTGAGCATCTCGCGGGCGGCCTTGCGCGTAAAAGTCAGAAGCAAAATACTCTGCGGCGCAATTCCACTCTCAATCATGTGAAGGCAGCGGTACTCAATCACCCGCGTCTTGCCTGTGCCGGCGCCTGCGACAACGAGAACCGGGCCTTCTACGGTTGTCACCGCCTCCAGCTGAGGAGGATTAAGCAGTTTTTTGAAATCGCGCGTGTTGTTTATTTTCATATGGCTGCTGCTTAATGCAACAAAAAGGCCTGTCCTATTTGTTGCATTAACTTATTCGGCAGGCTCGTGAGGTGATTCCTTTTTCGGCTGAAAACCCGGGATAAGCGTTTCTCTCTTGTGCTTTGATTTATCTTTTTCAGGCTCTTTTTTTTCTGGTGGCTGTTCCGGCGGCTTTGGTTTATTGACGTTCGTTATTTTAAAAGCGCCTTCCTGAATACCGGAATCAATCGGCTCCGCCGGCTTGGGGGCTGATTTGGCTTGCAAAAAATCTGTGTCACTCGGAACATCTTTTTTAGTCTCTATTTTTGCAGCGGACTGGGGCGGAAAACCCAAAGGCGGCTCGGAAGATTTAGAAACCGGCGGTTTAATTTCAAAGGGTTGGAATGCTTTTGGCGCCTCTGGCTCAATCGGCCCCTTGTCTTGCTTCGGCTCTTTGGGCTTCTCCAGAACAACCTCTTTTGGTTTTTCCGGCTCAGGAGGTTTCGGTGGCGCAGGAGGCTTGCTCTCAACCGGCTTGTCGACTTTTGGCGCCTGTGGAGCTGGCGGGACCTTCTCCTGCTTGGCCTCTTGAGGCTTCTGTTCCTCAACAGGTTTTGGAGCCGGCGGCTTACTCTCGACAGGCTTGGGCTCAACGGGCTTGATGACGTCCGCAGCGGCTTCTTTGGCTTTTTGCGGCTGGGTCCCCGAGAACTTCAATTTTAAGAGCTCATTCTCAAGTTCTTCGAACTGCCCTTTGAGCCCCTCGTGCATTTTTGTCTTGGCATCAACTTCAGCCTTGAACTTATCGCTTTCGTTTTGCGCGATGGAAAGCTCTCCCTGTAATTTTTGACGGGCCACGGTTTCCTGCTGCAGCATCAAATCTTTTTGCTTAAGCTCTCCCTTAAGGTAAGAAGCCTCCTCCTTGGCCTTTTCCAATTGTTTGATTTTATTTAAAAGTTCTTCGTTTTCCCTTTTGGTAATATCCGCTTCGTCTTTGAACTTAAAAAATTCGTCCTCGAGCTTCTGGCGCTCCTCGGTTGCTTTTTTAAGGCCTGCATTCAGGCGCCCTGCCTGCGCTTCAAGATCAGAAATTTTCTTTGACTTGCCGTCCTCGACCGCCTGCTTTTGTTTTTCTTCATCCGAGGTAAATTTAAACGCATACCCCAATACCCCCACAACGCCCAGTGCTAAAATCAGGATCAAAATCTCCATGCATCTCCCCCGTTATTGCCAAGGTTAAATCTTTTTTACCTCATCTTTGTAACCGTTCTCGATGGATTTCACCAAATCAACCAGAAAGGCATTAACCGTTGTCTTAACACCCAGGCTTTCGCCCTGCCGCACGATGGCACCGTTTACAAAATCGATCTCAGTTTTTTTATGGCGCAGGACATCGGCAAGCATGCTGGAGACATTCTCCGCGGTCGCCTCGCACACCGATTCGGTCTTGGCCAAGACGTCGTCAAAAAGCAACTTTATGCGTTTGCGTTTGGCAACCTTCAGAGCTTCGGTCACGGCCTCTTTGAGAATTCTGCGCGTGCCTTCGTGCTCGATGAGCTTTCCGTTTTTCTGCCGGGTGATCGCGGTCAACGCATTGATACCGACATTGATGATCAACTTAGACCACAAAACCCCTTTGACGTCTTTTGAAATTTTTACGGGGATTTTTGCCTTCTGAAAAACTTCCCGAAGCTCCTTTAGCTCAACCCCCAGGCCGCCGTTGAGTCGACCAATCACGGTTTCGCCCTCGCCGGCATGGCGAGAAATCCCTTCTGAGACCAGGGTCGCACCCATGCTGGTGACACCCACCAGCACCCGTTCCGGACCCAAAGCTTCGGACAATATTTCGGCATTGCCAAGGCCATTCTGTAAAGAAAGAACATAGCCTCCAGCCTTAACGCTCGGAGAAATTTTCTTAACAACTTTTTTGGTGTCGTAGGCCTTAACACAGACTAACCAGTAATCCGCATCGCGCACCGCTGCCGGATCGCTGGCAACACAAGGGGCCTGCACTTTGACAGACGTCAGGCCTTCTATTTTGAAGCCCTCTTTTTTCAGGCGGTTGGCCCGGTCTGTGTCATGATCTAAGATCCAAATCTCTTCCTTAGACCTGGAGAGCAAACCCGCAAACAAAAGTCCGATCGCACCTGGACCAACAATCACAATTTTCATGCGTTTTCTTCCTCTTTTGGCTTACCATAACATAGCTGGAAGACAATGTCAAATCAAACCCCGCGAAGGCAGGATCTCTGCGAACATTTTGTCTGTCTTCGATCTCCTACCGATATGAAACTGGACAAAATAATCCAAAATGCTGTCCAATTGACGGCGCACTGCCGGCATCATGTTCAAACGCAGGCATCCGGACCAGCTGGATCGCTCGATATAAAGGATTGTGGCCACTGTCCCCTGGGCGATGGGTTCGGCGGTCTTATCCTGTGCGTGGCAGTCCGAACACAACAAGCCGCCTTTGCGATGGCTGAAATACGCATGCCTAGCCATCGTCTTATCACAAACAACGCAGGAATCAAAATGAGGCTTGAACCCCGAAAGCGCCAGCAATTTAATCTCAAAAAGTCTGCGTGTATCGTTACGGTGACTCTTGAGAGAATTCAAAAAATCAAACATCAGCTCAAACACCTTTGGATGAGGGTCTTCGAGAGGAAGAAGATCATCGACGAACTCTGCCACAAAAGTCGCCAGGGCAAAATTTTTTAAATCGCCGCGCCATAGGTGAAAATCATCCAAGAGGTCGCACTGGGACACCAGATGGATCTCTGAAAATCTTTTTTTGTAGAAGACAATGTGGTTCTGCGACAGAGGTGCTAGTGTGGAGCCGAATTTCTTAGGGTCTTTGCGGATGCCCTTCAGCAGACCCTTGACTTTGCCAAAATCGCGCGAGAAAAAAACCGCAATTTTGCTCGTCTCTCGGATATCGGTGGATTTCAAAACAAAAGCTGGAGTGGAACAAATCATGTGATTTCTTTAAGCAATGCTTCCTGCCTCTTCCACATCCACCTTTTTTTTGATGCGGTCCTGTCGTCATAACCGGCCAAGTGGAGGAGCCCATGAAGCACATAACGCAGGAGCTCCTGCCGGAAACTGATCCGAAGCTCCCGCGCTTTTCTGCGGGCCGAATCCAGACAAACAACGATGTCTGCGGCAAGAGGTTCCCCGGCGGAGCGTTTGGAACTGAAGTCAAACGCCAGCACATCCGTTGGCCGATCTCTATGCAAAAACAACCGGTTGAGCCTGCGGACCAAGGCTTGATCACCCAAAACCAGCACGATCTTTGCCTGCCGGATATGCAGCGACACCAGGGCGTTTTTAACGAATGTTTTCAGTAAGGTTGATCTAACGGTTAAACGAGGATGCTCTTGGAGGACAACGCAGTGGATCCGGCAGCGCTGTTTTGATTTGACGGTTTTCACCTTGCGTCAGTTGAAGGGTATTCCACCCGCGAATGATAGAAGCCGACCAAAATGTGGGTAAACGTCGTGGCGATTTTTTCCAGATCCCGCAGAGTCAGGTCGCAGGCATCCAGCTGTCCGTCGATAAATTTGTTGTTGATGATCTTGCGGACCATATCCGAAATCCGTTCGGCCGTCGGTTCCTCCAGGGTGCGGCAGGCCGCTTCAACCGAATCTGCCAAGAGAACAATCGCGGTTTCTTTTGTTTGGGGTTTTGGACCCGGATAACGGAAGACTTCTTCCTGAACGCCTTCAGTCGCTTGCGCATTCTCCATGGCGCGACGATAAAAATAAAAAACGAGGCTCGTCCCATGATGCTGCTGGATGAATTCGATGATGGCATTGTTGAGGTGGCTTTTTTTGGCCAGTTCGAGCCCGCCCTTCACATGGTCCATGATAACGAGCTTGCTCATTGAAGCGCTGAGCTCATCGTGTTTGCTCGAAAATCGATCCTGATTCTCACTAAAATACTCCGGCTTATCCAGTTTGCCAATGTCGTGGTAGTACGACCCCACCCTTGCCAACAGACTGTTGGCACCCACGGCTTCACAAGCAACCTCTGCAAGATTGCCTACCATCAGGCTGTGGTGATACGTTCCGGGAGCTTCCAAAACCATGCGTTTGAGCAATGGGTGGTTGAAATCTGCCAACTCCAGAAGGCTAATGTTGGTAACGACTTTAAAAAGGTATTCGAACAACGGCAAGAGCCAGGCCACCAGAGAAGAACAAATGATGCCATTCAAGAAAGGAAAAAGAGACAATCTCAAGACAAACGGAATTTTTGTGATGCTGTGTTCAAAAAATGTCAAGACACAGACGGCCTGAACCAACCCCACATAGAATCCGGCTGAGATGATCTTAAAACGTCGCCTGGCTTTCCAGACAATCAGAGACCCCAAAACACCGCCGATCAAAAGGACGATCGCCAAAAACATATCCCCTTGATAAATAATCCCCGTAAAAATACTCAAAATCACGCTAAAAATCAAAGCCAGCTCAAGGTCATGATACAACAACGAAACCAGCATCGACACAGCGGCAACGGGAACCAGATAGGCGGACAACGAGCTGTATTCCTGCATGAAACTGGCCGCAGCAATCCCCAAAACGAGCAGGAACCCGAGCGCAAAAAAGTTATATTTCTTGTCTTCGTTGGTAACGGACAAAACAAGCAGATAGGCACCAAAAATAAAGAAAAGAAAAACAAAAACCAGGGGGATGCTGGAAAACCATGCAAACGCAAAAAGGCCCACAGCAGATATCGTAGCGAGGGCTGCGGTTTTTAGTTTAGCGACGTTGGGCTTTGTCATAGGCTTCAATAATCTTCTGGACCAGTTCGTGGCGAACGACGTCTTCGCCCGTGAGGTATATCATTTTGATAGCTTCAATAGAGGACAAAAGCTCTGTCGCCTGAATGAGCCCGATGGGCTTGCCTCCGGGAAGGTCACTTTGCGTCAAGTCTCCGGTGATGACAGCCTTGGAATCAAAACCGAGGCGCGTTAAGAACATTTTGAGTTGTTCCGGGGTACAATTCTGCGCTTCGTCCAAAATGATGAAGGCGTCGTTTAAGGTGCGGCCGCGCATATACGCCAAGGGGGCAACTTCGATAATCCCCATCTCCAGGTATTTTTCGATTTTCTCAGCCTCCATCATATCGTAGAGCGCATCGTAGAGGGGGCGCAGATACGGCAAAAGCTTCTGATGCACGTCTCCCGGCAAAAACCCAAGGTTCTCTCCGGCCTCGATGGCCGGCCGTGTCAAAATGATTCTTCTCACCCGGCTGCTTGTCAACGCCGCAACCGCCATGGCCATGGCCAGATATGTTGTCCCCGTTCCGGCCGGACCGATACCAAACACAATGTCGTGGATGCGCATGGCATCGACATACACCTGCTGACCCTTTGTCTTAGGGGTGGCGACCTTCTCTTTGTGTGAATATTCCGACGCCTCGAAAGAAAACTTAGGCTCGAAAACTTTTTTATCACGGCGCATCCCTTTGGCCTGCTGCACCATAGATTCCAATTCGTTACGGCTGGGGTTTCTGTTCATGCGCACCAAATGCAGAAAATTCTCAATCACCGCCATGGCTCGCTCAAGCTTGTTTTTATTCGGCCCGCTGACCTTGAGCCCCTCGGACCTGGCGGTCAATTTGACGCCGAATTCCCGCTCCAGAATCCTGGCGTTTTCATCATGCATTCCGAAAACGTCCTGGGCCTCTTTCTGGTTTTGCAACGCAACAATTCTGAACATTTTTAATCCTGTGGGATATTCAAAACCTGGCCGGCATAAATCCGGTCCGGGCTCTTGAGCCGGTCGCTGTTGGCATCAAAAATCTTTTTCCATTGTTTGGTGGACCCGTAAAGCTTCAGAGAAATCTTCTGCAGCGTGTCGTTGGGCTGGACCGTGTAGGTGGTCACGTTGCCGGCAACCTTCGGACTCGCTTCCTGGGTCATTTCTTCTTCAATCACGGACTCGCCCGCGGGTTCCTGCACGGACTCAACGACCATCTGCGACGAAGTCCCAGCCGTAGCTGTCTTTGCTTTCTTCTTTTTTCCCGGAAAACCCAACTCAATTTCTGTGACATAAGTTCTGCGCGTCAGTTTGCGCTCCGCAGGCGGCTCTGAAGACTGCCCCATCAAAAATCCTTGATTCCCCTGGCGCAGATTCTGATCCACCCGAGCCTTGTCTTCGGAATAGGTCCTGACGGTTGTACACCCGGCCAAACAAGATGCAAAGAACAAAATGGCAAGAGCATAGATCGCGATGCCGCCTGTCAGATTTAACTTCCTCATGAATCCCCCTTCTTTATTGGAACTGTTTTGATGGATAATTCTTTGAGCTGCTTGTCCGAAACACAGGAGGGCGCATCCGTAAGAGGACACGTCGCCTTCTGCGTCTTGGGAAAAGCAATCATATCCCTGATACTTTCCGTCGCAAATATAATCGAAAGGATTCTGTCTAAGCCAAAGGCAATCCCGCCGTGCGGCGGCGCCCCGTATTTGAAGGCCTCCAGTAAAAATCCGAAACGCTGATCGATCTCTTCTTCCGGAATATTCAAAATTCGGAAAATTTTCCGCTGCAAGTCCTGGTCATGAATTCGGACCGAACCGCTGGCAATTTCATTGCCGTTCAACACCAGATCATAAGATCTTGAGCGAATTCCGGCGAGATCCTTTCCGTCCAATAAAACAACGTCATCAGACTGAGGAGACGTAAACGGATGGTGTTCGCTGTCCCAGCGCTTCTCTTCTTCGTTGTATTTGAACAACGGAAAATCTACGACCCACACAAAGGCAAATTCTTCCGGGTTCTTCGGATCCTTTCTCAGATCAGGCTTATCCGTTCCATATTTCTTTAAGGCTTCAGCATAACCGATGCGGACAAACGGAAGTTTGAGCTCAATACCTTTGAGCTCTTTTAAAATCAGGGAAAACAACTGTTCGCTCAACGCAAAGATGTCCGCCTCTTGGACAAAAGACATCTCCAGATCCAATTGGGTAAACTCGGGCTGACGATCGGCCCTGAGGTCTTCGTCCCGAAAACACTTGGCGATCTGATAATAGCGGTCAAATCCGGAAACCATTAAGAGTTGCTTAAAGAGCTGCGGGGATTGGGGCAAAGCAAAAAATTTGCCAGGATTGACCCTCGAAGGCACAAGGTAATCCCGCGCTCCTTCGGGCGTTGATTTGGTCAAAATCGGCGTCTCGACCTCGATGAAGCTGTTCTTTTCTAAAAAATTACGCATCAGGTGATTCAACGCGTGGCGTGACTGCAGACGCAAAAACATCTTCGGCCGCCGCAGGTCCAGATAACGGTAAGCAAGCCTGATGTCCTCGGACAAATCCAATTCATCCTCAATCTCAAAGGGCGGGTTCAAGGAAGGGTTTAAAATATCCAGCTCCTTACCAATCAATTCAATCTCGCCAGTTGGTATTTTCGGGTTGACGTTGTTCTGGGGCCTTGCGTTCACGATCCCCTTGAGTCGAATCACAAATTCTGCCCTAAGCTCCATGGCCCTTTGGTGCGCCGCAGGTGAATCTTTGGGGCTAAACATAACCTGTGTCATGCCGTAACGATCCCGGATATCGATAAAAATCAATTTGCCGTGATCCCTTCTGCGGTGAACCCACCCGCAAAGGACAACATCCTGACCGACGTGTGTTTTATTCAATTCTCCGCAAGTGTGCGTGCGCAACATATCACTTCCCGCCTTTTATTTTATGAATAAGATTGCTAAAGACAACTTCTTCCTGAGTCCCTTGCCTCATGTCCTTCAAAAGGCATATGCCCTTTGCAAGCTCATCATCTCCGAGAATCAGACAATACTTTGGATTCATTTTATCGGCGCGGCGAAGCTTTGCCTTTAAGGACCCTTCCAGATAGTCAACCTCGGCACTGATGCCGGCGGCCCGCAGGTCCCGGACAAGGGAGAGAACTTTTTTTAGCGCAGACTCTCCTAATGCGATGAGGTAACAATCCAAAACGGAATTCGGCAAAGCGACACTGCCGGCCTCTCCTTTTGCCAAAAGCAGTCGCTCCATTCCTAAGGCAAAACCCACGGCACCCCTTTTGGGACCGCCCAATTCTTCAACCAAATGATCGTATCTTCCGCCTGCGCCCAGGGCATCCTGACTGCCGAGACCCGGATGCGTTATTTCAAAAACAGTCCGTGTGTAATAATCCAGTCCGCGGACCAGCAAAGGCACGGTTTTGAAGCCCACGCCAAAGAGGGAAAGCCCTGCCTCAACATCTTGGAAATGTTTCCGGCAATCCCCGCACAGGTGGGCCCGGCCGAGCCTAAGAGACGCAATAATCTCCTGACATTGTTTATGCTTGCAGTCCAAAACGCGAAAAATATTTCGCCCCATCCTCTCCTGACAATCTTCGCAGAAGGATTTTGCATGGCCTGCGACTTTTTCTTTCAACTGCCGTGCGAAGTTTTTTTTATCTTCCAGGCAACCCAGCGTGTTGAGCTCTACTGCATAGCCTCCGATCCCCAAAGCTTCAATCAAGCGCGTTGCCAGAAAAATAACTTCAGCATCAAGATAAGGATGGGTAGATCCGATGGCCTCACAACCAATATGGTGAAACTGCCGCAAGCGCCCCTTTTGAGGACGCTCGGCCCGAAACATCGGCCCCATATAATAAAATTTTGAAACAGGATTGCTGTAATACAAGGTATGCTCGACATAGGCCCGGATGATGGAGGCCGTGGCTTCCGGACGGAGGACAAATGTGTCGGTTTCGCGCTTGATCACAAACATGTGCTTCTGAACAATATCCGTCAACTCCCCCAGGGAGCGAGAAAACAACTTTGCCTCTTCAATCAGAGGCGTACGGATTTCTTCATAGGCAAAATTTGAGAAAACTTTTCTAGCCTTATCTTCAGCCTCTTGCCAGATTCGGGATTCTTGCGGCAGAAGATCCTTTGTGCCGCGAGGAGACTTAAACAACATGGACATGGGGTAGAAATATTGGGCGGGATTTCAGATATCCCTATAACTTAACAACGTCTTGAGCCTGGGGACCTTTTTCACCCTGGACAATCTCAAATTGCACTTTCTGGCCTTCATCCAGCGACTTGAAACCATCCCCCTTAATTGCGGAAAAATGTACAAAAATATCCTGGCCATCTTCGCATTCAATAAAACCGAATCCCTTGGGGGCTGAAAACCACTTCACCTTGCCAACCTGTGGCATCCTAACACCTCCTTAACACGAATGCTTAGAACGAGTTACTATTTAATCTTCTTCTTCATCTCAAGACCGGACTTGAAAACCACGACTTTTCGGGCAGGAACAGGAACAACCTCGCCTGTGCGCGGGTTACGTCCGGTGCGACTGCGTCTTTCTTTAAGCTTGAAGACGCCGAAATTGCGCAATTCCACCTTTTCGCCGCGAATCAAGCTGGAAACAATATGATCAAAGGTTTTTTGCACAACCTTTTTAACATCAATCTGTTTTATCCCCGTCTCATCCGCAATTTTCAGAACAATATCTTTTTTTGTCATACCTTCACCCCCTTCTAGGAGAAGTTTGATGGCTTTAGAATGTTGTCCCGACTCGCAAAAGACCTAACCCCTGAACCTAAATGAAAAACCTCTTGCTTCGTCGGGATGTCACTGAATGGCAAGTCCTTTTACAAACATCGTTCGGGACAACCCTTGACAATTTTTACGAAATTGTCAAGGGTCCAACTAGGTCCAACGGTCTTGCCATTTGGTTTTCCATAACTAAAGTATCATGAAAGGGTTACAACGTCAATAGAAATCTTTCTTCGCCAAGAAGCTCCTCAATCTCGCTAAAAAGCTCAGGCCGTGGCTGAACATAAAGGTCCTCGGAGACCAAAATCTTGAGCCTACGGTTAGATTCGCTATGGCCGTCCAAATGCAGATACACAGGTACCTTCCCGGGAGACAGGCTAAGTTTTTCCTTCAGGCTCTTGAGGATATTTTCCTTTAAGCCGCAAAGATCGATGTTGATGGCTGTAATCTTCCTGTAGGCATCATCAATAGGCGTCAATTCGCTGGCAATAATCTTAGGCTGATCTTCCCTGAGACTCAGTCTTCCCCGGATCAAAACAACGTTATTGGCCAGGATGTTGTTGGAAAATTGTTTATACGTATTGGGGAAAACCAGAATTTCCACCATGCCGCCCAAATCTTCAACCTTAAGAATAGCCATCTTCTCTGCCTTAGCTCTCGTTGTAGTGAGCTTGATTTTATTGATCAAACCGACAATGCAGATATCCTCTGAGTCTTTTCTTGTGCCGAGGTTGGAAATGGAACAAGAAGAAAACCGTTTTAAAAGATGTTCATACCTGGCCAGGGGGTGACCACTGATATAAAACCCAAGGATCTCCTTTTCAAAGGCCAAAAGCTGTATCTCGGGCCATTCCTTGATCTCCGGGACTTTAACACTGAAACGCTTAAAACCGCTATCCTGCCCTGCCAGGGCATCAAAAAAAGATAGCTGGCCGCTCTGACGATCCCGATGTGCGCTGGAAGACTGATCCAGGCATTCCGGCAACATACTCATCAACTGGCTGCGCTTCAATCCAAAGGTATCCACGGACCCGCACTTGATTAAGCTTTCCAGAACCTTGCGATTAACAAGGCGCAGATCTACTCGTTCACAGATATCTTCCAGGGTCCCAAACGACCCCCTGGTCTCTCTTGCCTCAACGACAGAATCAATGGCCCCCTGTCCTACGTTTTTGACGGCAAGGAGCCCGAACCGAATGGTTTTGTCATCTTTGACCGTAAATTTGGAAAAACTCTCATTGACATTGGGCGGCGATACAACAATTCCCATGCGTTGACATTCCCTGACGTATTCGACGACTTTATCCGTATTTTCCTTTTCACTGGTGAGCAAAGCGGTCATGAATTCAACGGGGTAATTGCTCTTCAGATACGCCGTGCGATACGAAATCAACGCATAAGCTGCCGAGTGGCTACGGTTAAAACCATAACCGGAAAAATAGTCGATCAGATCAAAAATCTTAGTGGCGATCCTCCCGGAGATACGATCTCGAATACAGCCTTCGATGAACTTTTGGCGCTGCTTCTCCATATCCTCGGGGATCTTTTTGGCCATGGCCCGACGCAACAGGTCCGCTTCGGCCATGCTGAACCCAGCCAATTCCGAGGCAATCTGCATGACCTGCTCCTGATAGACCATGATTCCATAAGTATCCTTGAGGATTTTTTCAAGTTTCGGATGGTCATAAAGGATGGGCTTGAACCCGCGTTTTCGCATAATGAAATCATCCAACATGCCGCTGCCGATGGGACCGGGACGGTACAAGGCCAAGAGCGCGATCAAGTCTTCGAACCTCGACGGATTGAGCTTCTTCAACAGGTCGCGCATCCCGGCGCTTTCCAGCTGAAACACCCCGATGGTCTGTGCGCTGGCAAGAAGCGCAAACGTATTGGCATCGTCGAGAGAAATTTCTTCAATCACCAGGTCAAGTCCTCTTGTGCGTTTAACAATCTTGAGGCATTCGGCGATCACCGTCAACGTCCGCAGTCCCAGGAAATCCATTTTCAAAAGGCCGATTTTTTCCAAAGCCTTCATCGAATACCCTGAGGTGATCTGCGTTTCATCGATTTTACACAAGGGCATATAGGTGTCCAGGGGCTTATCGCTGATCACAACACCCGCCGCATGCACGGACGCATGGCGCGAAAGCCCTTCTAAGTCCCTTGCCTTGTCCATCAATTGTTTTACTTGGGGATTGTTTTCGTAAAGATTTTTGAGTTCGTCGGACTTCAAGGCATCTTGCAACGTGATTCCCTGTTCCGGCGGAACCAATTTGGCAATTCTATCGACTTCGGCATAAGGCATATTCATGACGCGTCCGACATCGCGGATGACAGCGCGCGCAAGCATCGTCCCGAACGTGATGATCTGTGCCACATTCTCCTTGCCGTACTTCTGTGTGACATAATCAATGACTTCTTGCCTGCGCTCGAAACAGAAATCGATATCGATGTCCGGCAAACCGATGCGCTCAGGGTTCAAAAAGCGCTCAAAGAGAAGGTTGTATCTGAGCGGATCAAGCTCTGTGATGCCCAAGAGATAGCTCACCAGGCTTCCGGCAGCCGATCCCCGGCCAGGTCCAACGGGAATTCCCTGGCTTTTGGCATAATGAATGAAATCCCACACGATCAAAAAGTAGCTGACAAACCCCATTCGGGAAATCGTCTTAATCTCATGCTCGAGCCTCTCTTGAATCTCCGGGGTCACGTTATTTCCGAAACGCTTGTACAAACCCTGCTGGCACAATTCCCGTAAAAATTCTTCCTTGCCCTTGCCTTCCGGCGGCGTGTATTGCGGCAGGTGCAGCTTACCAAATTCCAGCTGCAAATTGCAGCGCTCTGCGATCTTGATGGTGTTGCGGATGGCCTCGGGCGCGTAGGAAAAAAGCGTCTTCATTTCCTGCGGACTCTTGAAATAAAACTCAGGGGTCTGAAAACGCATATGATTGGGGTCATCCAACGTTGACTGCGTCTGAATACACAGGAGCGCTTCGTGCGAAGCGGCATTGGCCTTCTTGAGATAATGGACGTCGTTGGTGGCCACCAGCGGCAGATGAAGTTCTTTGGCAATCTTTAAAATGCCCTCATTGACCTTGCGCTGTTCGGGAATAAAGTTTTCCTGAATCTCCAGGAAAAAATTCTCCGGGCCAAGAATCTGGGCGAACTCATCGGCAGTTTTGACGGCCTCGTTGAACCGGTTGTCTAAAATCAGACAGGGGATTTCTCCTTTGAGGCAGGCCGATGTGCCCAGGAGACCTTTGCCGTATTGTGAGAGGACTTGTTTGTCGATCCTGGGACGGTAATAAAACCCCTCCAGATAGCCGAGGGTCACCAATTTGGTCAGATTGCGATACCCCTCTTCGTCTCTGGCCAAGAGAACAAAGTGATTGGAGCCTTCGCTGATGCCGACCCCATTTTTATCAAACCGGCTCTTGGGAGCAATGTAGACTTCGCAGCCGATGATGGGCTTAATACCTTGATGCTGGGCCTCTTCGTAGAATTCTACCGCCCCGAATAAATTGCCATGGTCTGTCATGGTCACAGCCGGCATTTTGTATTCCCGGGCTAGGCTGATGAGTTCTTTGAGACGGCAGGCGCCATCGAGGAGGCTGTATTGGGTGTGCAGGTGGAGATGGACAAAGTCCGAATGGGGCATGGAATTCCTTGTGAAAGCGTCTGTTCTCGCACAGCGCTTCGACCGAAAACTAAATGCAAACTACAAAACCCTGGTGCTTATACTGACTCGTGAACGTCATAAAATTTGCAAATCAAAATTTTATGACACTCGTCAGCATTTCGCTGAATAAGACATTAAGGTGCTTACTCCCATTCGATGGTCGAGGGCGGCTTGGAACTGATGTCGTAAACAACGCGGTTGACGCCCTTGACTTCATTGATGATCCGATTGGAAACTTTTCCCAGGAATTCAGGAGTCAGCCTGACCCAATCCGCGGTCATGCCATCGGTACTTGCCACGCAGCGAAGAGCAATGACCTGCTCATAAGTGCGCTCATCCCCCATAACCCCGACGCTTTTGATGCACAGAAGAACCGCAAACGACTGCCAGACATCTTCGTAAAGTCCTGCTTTGCGGATTTCGCTGACAAAAATATCATCTGCTTCCCGCAGAATCCTCAGGCGGTCCGGGGTCACTTCGCCAACAATCCGAATCGCAAGACCCGGTCCTGGAAATGGTTGCCGCGTGATGATCTCAGGAGGAAGACCCAATTGCTTGGCCAAAGCCCGAACCTCATCTTTGAACAAGTCCCGCAAAGGCTCGATCAATTTCAAATGCATTTTCTCGGGCAAGCCTCCCACGTTATGGTGTGTTTTGATTTTTGCCGATGGCCCCCCCAGCGGAGAAATAGACTCAATGACATCCGGATAAAGCGTACCCTGGGCCAGATATTTAACGCGGCGGATCTTCTTGGCTTCTTCCTCAAACACGCGGACAAATTCTTCGCCGATGGTCTTTCGTTTTTGTTCAGGGTCTGTGACTCCTTTGAGACGGTTGAGGAATCGCTTCTGGGCATTGACAAAACCAAGATTCATGCGGTAATTCCCCCGGAAAATAGCTTTGATCTCTTCCGGTTCCCGATTCCTCAAAACGCCGTTGTCCACAAAAATGCATCGCAGCTGACGCCCGATCGCCTTATGGATCATGACGGCCGCAACCGAAGAATCAACGCCTCCGCTTAAACCCAAAACCACATTGTCCTTGCCGACAAACTCGCGGATTTCAGCAACAGTGTTACGGATGAAAGACCCCATTTCCCAGCTCGGTCGGCAACGGCAGACGCGATAAAGGAAATTCGAAAGGATCTGGTTTCCGTGGGCAGTATGAACGACTTCAGGATGAAATTGCACGCCGAAAATTTTTCTGTCCCGGCTAGCAAAAGCAGCATTCTTGGTATGAAGGGTATGCGCCACAGGCACAAACCCTTTGGGCAAAGTTGACACGTAATCGCCGTGACTCATCCAAGACGTGATGTTGCCCGGCAAACCATTGAAGAAATCCGAATGATCGTCGATGAAGAGCTCCTGACGGCCATACTCGCGCTCTTTGGTCTGTTTCACGCGGCCCCCCATCGCCTTGGCGATCAGCTGCTGACCGTAACAAATGCCAAGAATCGGGATCCCTAGTTTAAAAATCCCTTTGTCGCACTTTGGACTTTTTTCATCGTAGACACTGGCCGGACCGCCAGAAAGAACAAGCCCTTTGGGTGCGATTTTCTTAATCTCCTCTGGCGTGATTTTATGAGAAACTATAATGCTGTAGACCTTGTTTTCCCGGATACGCCGCGCGATCAACTGCGTGTATTGAGAACCAAAATCCAAAATCAAAATCGTGTTTTTTTGAACTTTATTGGGACCAAGAACCTTTTTCTGCTTGTGTCTTGGTTTATGGCTGTGTCTTGGTTTGCGGCTGTGTTTCTGCTTCTTTTTCTTCTTCATAAAACCTCTCTCATTTTCCCATGCCGACGCGCTGAACAACCTGAAAGATTTTTCCTTCCGTTTGGATCGAAGGCGCAATAATGATTTCCGTAAAATGCATGTCCTTGATGGTGGCAGCCCCCAGACAACCCATGGACGTGGTCAAAGCGCCCATGAGATTTTGCGAGCCGTCATCGACCTTGGCCGGACCAAATAAAATTTCTTCCAATGACCCGGTCGTGCCGACAAAAATCCTTGTTCCCCGCGGCAGATTGGCGTGCGACGTCGCCATGCCCCAGTGATAGCCCCGTCCAGGCGCTTCCACAGCCCTGGCAAAGGCCGAGCCTACCATTGCCGCATCAGCCCCGGCAGCAAAAGCCTTGCAGATTTCACCGCCAATGCGCATCCCGCCATCCGTAATAATGGGGATGTACTTCCCTGTTCGTTTAAAATAGTAGTCTCTCGCTGCTGCCGCATCAATCGTAGATGTAACCTGAGGAACGCCGATACCCAACACGCCCCGTGTCGTGCACGCTGCCCCAGGGCCGATCCCGATCAAAAGCCCGGCCGCTCCGGTATCCAGCAATTCCAGCGTCACCTCGTACGTCACGGAATTACCGATCACAACGGGAATCTTTGTCTTTTGGCAGAATTTCTTAAGATCAAGGGGCTTATAACTTTTGGCGACATGC
>JAZDLY010000158.1:0-3007 GCA_043801485.1 Candidatus Omnitrophota bacterium
CTCAACGCGCTGGTGGCGGCCCGGGCGGTGATTATTCCCGTGCAGACCCATTATTTTGCTCTCGAAGGCGCCAAACAGCTTTTGGACAGCATTTCGCTCGTGCGCCAGCATTCCAATACGCAACTGGAAACACTGGGGATTGTCGCCACGCTTTATGACGAACGTGCAGGCATAGATCAGGAAGTGCTCAAAGGATTGCGGGAATATTTTAAGCAAGGCATTTTCAGCACGACGATCAAATTTGACGCGCAGTTTCCGGAGGCCTCGAGCAAAGGAGAGCCCATCACGGTGTATGCGCCTGGTTCCCAGGGTGCGCAGGATTATTCGGCGCTAGCTAAGGAGGTTATGGTCTATGCTGGATTCCAATAAAATTAATGACAACGACGCTCCTGAATCAAAGCCCCGTCTTCATAAATCTGTCTCGTCTATTTTTGGCCAAGGGGCAGCCGGCGAACAGAAGCCGTTGAAACCTGTGTCTGCGGCAGCCTCGGTATCGCCGGCCGGCCGGAGCCTGAGACTCGGCGGTGCGCTTGTTTGGAAAATCGCCGTCGGGGCCGGCGTGATCGCCGTGCTTTTGTTCGCCCTGAGCGACAGAAAGGCGGTTTATCGCGCGAAGCTGGAGCGTGAATTGGCCGAGGTGAGTGCCGCCAGGACAAAAATGACGGAACGCATGGCCTATGCCCTTAAGACGACACAGGATTCTGTCAACGAGATAAATCAGCTAAAAGCTGAGTTTGAACAAATGAAACAAACGGCCGTCGAGATGAATAAGAAGTATGAAACCGTATTGAGCGAAAGATTTGATTTTGAGGCAGCGCTCAAAAATAAAGACCAGAAGATTGTTGATCTAAACGGTCAGGTTGCGGCGCTAGGGAAGGCCAAGGAGGATTTGGAAGCGAGCGCCATCCCTCGGAGTCCATCGGCAGATCTTGTTGAGGCGAAAGCCGCTGTCGCGCCTCCCGTAGCCCTGGAGGGCAAAATTTTAATCGTCAAGCCGGCCAATGCCATGGCGGTTGTCGGCCTTGGTTCCAGAGACGGCATTCGGCAGGGCTCGATTTTTGAGATCTATGCCCCTTCCCGAGAGTATGTGGCCAAGCTCGTGATTGACGACGTGGAAGAGACGATTGCCATAGGCAAGATCAGTCCGGAATCCGCCAGCGGGCGGGTGAAGGAGAACTACATCGCCGAATTAAAATGAAAAATATCTCAAAAAAAATTACGGTTGGATTTTTAGGCTTTTTGCTTTTGGCCGCAAGCGCCCCCGCGCAACAGGTCCAGGAGGTTGAGGATCTTCTGAAAAATTTAAACACACAGATCGAAGAAGCCCGCACCCAGCTCGATAAAAAAAAGCTGCAGGCTGAGACGAAACAAGAGGAGCGGACGCGTCGGGAGCTCAAGAGAGAGGCGTTGCGCAAGCATGTCTCCGAGTTTCGCGCGGAGGCAGACCAGGCATTTGGCCAAAAGAGATATGACGAGGCCGCCAAGCTTTATGAGCAACTCATTATTTTAGATCCACGGACAGAGCGGAGGAGCCAGAAAAGGATCAATGACTGCAAGGCTCATCTGGCTGTGATAGCCCAGGATCCGCTGCAGGATGTAGATTCCGAACAGCTCAGGTTGGCCAGACAATTGGCCGTGGCCATGGAAGAAAAAGATGGAGAGGGCGCGCGGCGTCAGACGCTTGTGAAGGCCAGCGAGCTTAAACAGCACATGTCCATGGGAGATTTCTATCTGAAAGAAAAAAATTATTCCAAGGCCATTGACGCATACCGTCAGGTTTTGGCTGTTATGCCGGAAAACCGCAGGGCTCAGAAAAGGATTTCTTTAGCCAAGAAACGATTGTTTGCCTCAAAGGCCAGGCAGGTCGTGGTGACAGGAAGCCTGGCAGAGAATATTGAATTTCGCCATCAGCTGATCCAGGAAGGTTTTCAGGAAGCCCTGAAGTTGCTTAAAACCGATGATTATGTCAATGCCCAACAGGAATTCCGCAACATCCTCGATTACGTGGCACAGTTGAGCCTTGAAAACGGCCAGCGCAAGACTGCCGAGGAGATTAAGCAGGGTGCGCGCCAGGGGCCGGAGAGCATTCTTTCCGATATCCGTCAGGATAAGTATGACGAAGCCAAAAAGAAAATTTGGGACCTGATCCAGAAAACTGCTGATTTGGCGCGACAAAAAGAAACGGATGAAAAAAATCTGAAAAATAGCGTACTGATTAATGGCTATCTGAAGAATGCTTCGACCTATCTCAAAGACAAGAAATACCAGGAGGCCAAACGTGAGGTGCGCAAAGCCTTGGTGCTTGAGCCTGAACACCAGGAGGCCCATCGTTTGCTCGAGCGGATTGAAGATATCGTTTTTGTGATGCAGGGAGCTTCATGACCAGACGCCCGATCCTTTTATTGCTCATTTTAGGCTTAGCGTTAGCCCCCGGGGCCTACAGCCAACAGAATGCGGCCAAGGCACATTTTGATCTGGCGGTGCAATGCTATCTGAATAAAAATTTTGACGATGCCGTCGTCGAGTTGAACAAATGTCTGGATCTAGACAAAGCTTACGCGCCGGCCACAAAACTCCTGCCGATCGTCGCCAAGAGACGCCAGGAGGCTCTGCGCCAAAAAGAAAAAGAGAAATTGTCCAAAGAAGACGCGAGGCTGGCTGAAGAGTATTTCCAGTGGGCCCTGGGCCGCTATCTGGCCGGAGACCTGTTGGCTGCCACCGAAGGTGTCAATCAGACTCTAAAGATCAATGCCGATCATGACAGGGCCAAGGAACTTTCAGACAAAATCACGCAACGGCAGGAAGCAGAATCCAAAGACGATGTGGATGCGGTTTCCTTGGCCAGTCTCATTCCGTTGAGCAAAAGAAGCGAGAAGATCAAAGTGGCCTTTAAGGATGAAGACATCAGCGTGGCTGTGCGGACGTTATCGCAGCTTTTGGGCATCAACATGATTTTTAGCGATGCAGTCGAGGGAACGGTCAATGCCGACTTTAACGAGGCCACGCC
>JAZDLY010000172.1:0-3567 GCA_043801485.1 Candidatus Omnitrophota bacterium
GCGAGAGGGTCGTCCGGTTGAAGAAGGAACTCAAAAGTCTGGCGTTGCGGCGCAACACACTGCGTTCAAAAAGAAAAGAGCAGTCTTTGCCCACCGTTGTTTTTGTTGGTTACACCAGTGCCGGGAAGTCCACGCTCTTCAATGCCTTGACCGTAAGTCATCAGGCGATCAGCCGTGGCCTTTTTACGACGCTAGACCCTTTGTCGCGCACGGTGTTTTTGCCCAACCACCAGAAAATCGTGGTTTCCGACACCGTCGGGTTTATCCGGCAGCTGCCGCATCATTTGATTGAGGCCTTTAAGGCAACTTTAGAAGAGGTAGTGGAGGCAGACCTTCTGGTGCACGTTCTGGATGTCAGCACCCCAAAAACAAAAGATTTTTATTATGCGGTCCAGAAAGTTCTTGATCAACTCGGCGCTGGTGAGAAAAACACGGTTTTGGCCTTGAACAAGATCGACTTATTGCCGAGCCCCAATCAACTGGAGAGATTTTTGCGCGATTATCCTGATGGCATCGGGATCTCGGCCCTCAAACGCATAAATCTCGACGGTCTCCTGAACAAGATCGAAGAGAAGCTTAAAGGCTACGTCCAGGATGTGACGTTGACATTGCCTTTGGAAAAAATGGACGTCGTGGATTTCATCTACCGTCAAGGCCGGGTCAAAGACATTAGCTACGACGGTCCCTGGATTCATCTGACCGCGAGCCTGCCGGTGATTGCGGCCTGCAAGCTTAAAGCGTATATTAGGTAATCTAATAAAAAAAATCAAATAACTTGACAAAATAATTCATCTATGCTAAATTATGGCTGGTGGAGAAAACGCCATGAAAAAACGAGCGGTGAAGATTGGACCAAATGATCCGGTCTATGCGATCGGGATTGTGTCCAGGCTTCTGGGCATCCCGGAGTGGACGCTGCGGTCCCTGGAAAAAGAGGGTCTGGTCCGTCCCAAGCGCATCAATAAAAAGATCCGCGTTTACTCTTACAAGGACATCCAGCATTTGGAGTATATTCATTATCTGATGGATGAAAAAGGCGTCAACATCAGCGGTATCAAGATCATCCTGCGGATGGAAGTCCGGGAGTGATACCCCGCGGTCAACAAACCGCACCCTTCAGGGTGCGGATAAGGAATGGCCGCTTGGGCATCCAGATTTTAGGGTCCAGGGGACTCCGGGCTTTAACCCGGGAGGGCTCCATTTTTTTACCTAGATATTGGCACTCTTGATATGAGAGTGCCAGTCAGACGATGATAAGGAGCAGAAAATGCAGTTTAACCAATCGGAACAAAATCAGGAAGAGCAGATCCAGCCGCTGGAAAAATACGGCCGTGATTTGACCGAATTGGCTTATCGGGGAAAACTTGATCCCGTGATCGGCCGCGATGAAGAGATTCGGCGCCTGGTTCAGGTGTTGTCGCGCCGTACCAAGAACAATCCTGTTTTGATCGGGGATCCAGGTGTCGGCAAGACCGCCATTGTGGAAGGACTGGCTCAGCGCGTTGCCGCAGGTGATGTGCCCGAAGGCCTCAAGCACAAACAGGTCATTGCCTTAGACATCGCGGGCATGGTGGCTGGTTCAAAATTCCGAGGGGAATTTGAAGAAAGGATGAAAGCTGTCTTAAAAGAGATCCATGAGAAGGCAGGTAAGGTCATTGTTTTCATCGATGAGTTGCATGCGATTGTCGGCGCAGGCGCTGCCGAGGGCGCGGTGGATGCCTCCACCATGCTCAAGCCGGCATTGGCGCGCGGTGAATTGCGCTGTATCGGCGCCACCACGCTGGATGAATACCGCAAATATATCGAAAAAGACAAGGCCTTGGAGCGTCGATTCCAGCCGGTTTTTATCGGAGAGCCCACGATGGAGGATACCGTCGGCATTTTGAGGGGCCTCAAAGAAAGATATGAAATCCATCACGGCGTGCGGATCAAAGACTCCGCGCTTATTGCCGCGGCCTTTTTGTCCGACCGTTACATCACAGAACGTTTTTTGCCGGACAAGGCCATTGATCTGATCGATGAGGCTGCTTCGCGCGTGCGCATTGAGATCGACAGTTTGCCTCAGGAGTTAGACGTAGTCAGGCGCCGCATGATTCAATTGGAGATTGAACGTCAGGCCTTGAGGAAGGAAAAAGACAAGGCGTCGTCTGAGCGATTGGCCAAACTTGAAAAAGAGCTGGGCGTTCTGAAAAAACACAACGACGAATTGACCGGGCATTGGGAACAGGAAAAACAGATTATTTTGGAGATCCGCAACATCAAGGCCCAGATCGATGAGGCGAAGCTCGAGGAAAAGAAGGCCGAGCGGTCGGGCAACCTGGACAAGGTCGCAGAGATCCGTTATGGAATGCTTAATGAATTTAATAAAAAACTAGAAGCAGCCAACAGGCGGTTGGCGGACCTGCAAAAGACCAAGGCTATGCTTAAGGAAGAAGTGGATGAAGAAGACATTGCTAAGATCGTTTCCAAATGGACGGGTATTCCGCTTTCCAAACTCATGGAAGGCGAATCCGAAAAACTGCTGAACATGGAGGCGCGGCTTCGGGAGCGCGTCATCGGTCAGGATGAGGCTTTGGAGACGGTCTCCGATTGCATCCGCAGGGCCAGGACAGGATTGAGTGATCAAAACAGGCCCCTGGGGTCGTTTATCTTCATCGGTCCCACCGGCGTCGGAAAGACGGAGTTGGCCAAGAGTCTGGCTTGGTTTTTGTTTGATGACGAAAATGCTCTTGTGCGGCTGGATATGTCCGAATATATGGAGAAGCATTCGGTTTCGCGACTCATCGGAGCACCACCGGGATATGTCGGTTTTGAAGAAGGAGGACAGCTGAGCGAAAAAGTTCGGCGCAGGCCCTATAGCGTTGTTCTGTTTGATGAAATTGAAAAGGCCCATCCGGAAGTATTCAATGTGCTTCTGCAAATTTTAGACGACGGTCGTCTCACGGATGGTCAGGGTCGCGTGGTAAATTTCAAGAATACGGTTGTGATCATGACTTCCAACATTGGGACTGAATTGCTGGAAGAGGGCAACGACAAGGCCGGCCTGCGCGCCAAGATCTTTGCCAGGCTCAAAGACCATTTCCGGCCGGAGTTTCTCAACCGCATTGACGAGATCGTGCTTTTCCGGCAGCTTGACGAGAAGGACCTCTTGCGTATTGTGGATATTCAGTTGAATTTGCTCTCCAGAAGGCTGGAAGAGAAACATATTTTGATTTCTGTGGACAAAGATGTTAAGATATACCTCTCCAAAGAAGGCTTTGACCCTATTTACGGAGCCCGGCCGCTCAAACGAGTTATCCAGAGGCAGATCCAAGATGCGATTGCCCAGGGCATCCTCAGCGGTCAATTCAAAGAAGCCGATAAAATCCATATCTCATTGAAAAATAAGTCGTTAACGTTTCAGAAATCCTGCCTGCCGGCAGGCAGGGAGAACAGGGCATGAGGACTACTTTGACGCTCAAGCATGTGGAGGAAAACGATATTCTCAAGCAACATTTTGATCAGAGGATCGATAAAGTCCGGCAGCACCTAAAAAGGTACTCGGATGACCTGACGTTTCTCCATGGC
>JAZDLY010000013.1:0-4779 GCA_043801485.1 Candidatus Omnitrophota bacterium
ATTCTTTAGAATTCCCGGGACTAAGTCCTCGGAATTTCCGGAGGAAATTCCGAGGGTCTTCGACAATTTCACCATACTCGTCGGGATTATCCCGCCCACATTGTTTATCGGGCTTGTCCTATAGTGACATCCCGCCGAAGCGGTTTTCGCATTTTGAGCACCTTAATGCACTCAATAGCGAAATCCCGCAACTGCGGGACATCCCCGGGCAAGCCCGGGGTATTCTCCTCACCTGCGGTGAGGACAAGTTGCGAAGGCGGGATAAATCTTGACAGGGGCGACTCTTTGCTATAATATAAACATCAATTTCCGAACAACATTCATTCCAACCCATAACACAAAAGGACACCCCGATGAAGAATTCTCTCTGCTGCATCCTGGCTGCCTCGTGTTTGCTTGTTTTGGCCGGTTGTGCGACTTGCGACATCAAGTGCTCTGAAAAAGTAGATGCGCTGTCAAGCCGGATCGACACCCTGGAAGCAAAAGTCCAAACCCTGCAACCAACGCAAAACGCCACCATCTCAGCGTCGGCTGAAACCACAATGCCCACCCAAATTCCTGCGGCTGCAATAAAGATCCCGACCAAAATAGAAATTCAATCCGCGCTGAAAAATGCCGGGTTCTATGCGGGAGATGTTGACGGAAAATTGGGCCCAAAAACCAAAGAGGCAATCGAAAATTTTCAAAAATCCAACGGTCTGGCCGTTGACGGAAAAGTCGGATCTGAAACCTGGAATAAATTAGCGGCATACCTTCCAATCGAGGAGTAAAGGAGTCTTCCATGACCAAACTTAGCAGTAAAAGAGGAATCGTGGTTTTGGTGGTCGCATTCTTGTGCGCTAGCTTTTGCTATTCTGCGAGGTGCTTTGCAAAAAACAAAGACGCGCGAGGTGGTGATGACTTGCAAGCCGTGCAGGAACAATTCACGTGGTGGCCCACCGATGCCAAGCCGACACCGGTCAAAGACCAAGACAGGGGGGGCTATTGGTGGTGGCCGACAGAACCCGGAAGCGTCGGTCCCTTGTGGGGCAACCGGGGTTACATTTACGTCTACAAAATCATCTACGACTACAAAGCCGAAGAACTTCCGCCGGCCAAACCACAAGAGCTCAGGCCGTCTTTGATTATCAAAAAAATCATCAAAAATGTTAAGATCTATTTTGACTACAATAAATCCGATATCCGGCAAGACGCTGCCGAAATCCTGCAAAATGCGGCCAAGACGCTCAAAAGAAACGAGCAGGCCGACATCCTGGTCACCGGCAACTGCGACACCCGGGGATCTGAGGCCTATAATGAGAAACTTGGCCGACGCCGCGCAGACTCTGTCAAACAATTTATGCTCAACCAGGGCGTTGCCGAAGACAGGATCCGCATCATCAGCCGAGGCAAACTGGGCGCCGTCGCACCCATCACAGACCTCTTGGGAATGCAAAAGGACCGCAATGCGCAATTCATGATCGCAGAGGTCGAAGAAGTAATGATCCCTGCCCCGGGCCAATTGCCGGCGGACGCCACAATCATCGAAGAAGACAAACCCATGGTCGAAGAAGAAACCATTGTCGAAAGCGAGTCAAAGGTTACGACCAAGGAATACGTGGTCCAGAAAAACGATTCGTTGTGGAAAATCGCACAAAAAGAACTTGGCGGTGGACATCGCTGGAAAACCCTTTATGAACTCAACAAAGACAAGATCAAAAATCCGAATAAATTGAAAGTCGGAACAAAACTCACGATTCCTGTTGAATAATTCGTTTATTCAATCGATCTGGAAGCTTAACAAAGATCAAATTCTTTCCCGGGCCGCGCGTTCCCCCAAAGACCTTGTCACCCCTTCAGGAATACTTGTTTTTATCGTGACGAGTCGCTGCAATTTCCGATGCCGTCATTGCCTGAGAAATTTTGACGATCCCAAAGACTTACCGCTTGACTTGGCCCAAAGAATCCTCAAAGAGGCCAAAACATTCAACTACACAACCATCTGCCTGACGGGGGGAGAACCGCTGGTCTATCCTTACCTGGAGCCTTTGTGTGAATTTATGGCTCAAGAAAATCTCAGATTCTCGATTGTCACGAACGGATACCTCTTCAAAGAACACATTGACCTCCTCGTAAAATACCGTCGACAACTGCTCTCTGTTGCCTTCAGCCTCGAGCACACGAATCCCCAGAAGCACGACGCCCAACGGCAAAAAGGGTCCTTCGATAAACTCCTGGAGGCCTTTTCGTTGTGCCGCGCGCACCGGATCCCGTTCAAAATTGTCTGCGCCATCGGCACGCACAACCTGGACAATATTTTTGACATGGCCCTTTTTGGAAAAAGAAAAGGCGCTGTCTCAATGGCCATGACAACCATTTTGCCTTGCCCGAAATCCCAAGACAACAGCCTCGTTCTGAACGCCCGCCAACGAGAAGAGCTATTCACGCTGCTGTTGGGCTTGCCCAAGATCGTCAAGATCCCCATCACGATCGCTGCGGACATCAAGGCCAACAACCGATTCCCTCTGTGCAATCCCGTGACCCTCTGTGAAGTAGCGGTTGATCCGGATGCCAACATCGTGCATTGCTGCGAAATGTCAAACTTCGACAACGTTTCCATCCATAAAAAGGCCATTATTGCCTCGCTCAAAGAACAGTCTTTTGGCGAAGCGCTCAAAAAAGTCTCCGAGCACTTCCATCGCTTCAATTGCCAGCGCATCGATGAATACCAAAAACTAACCGATCCCTCCCAGATTGATTTTACCAGCTGCTTTTACTGCGTGGCACGCCTGGCCGACCGAACCGCCTAGACTTGACCTGTTATGGACAACCTGATCCTCCAGCTCAACTCACTTTTTACCCTGGCGATTATCTTTTGGGGATTCTGCGCCTACACGGAAATGTGGACCTACCACAATATCCGCGCAACGTTTAAAATCATCTGCGAACTTCTGCATGCAGACATGGATTTTCTCAATCTATCGCCGACGGATTATTACTACATCGGGCAGGGGACTTATAGAGGCAGGAGGGTAGTCTGTCGCATCAATCGCTTCTCGCCATCCCAGCTGTTTCATTATAATCTTGGAATGCACATCTATATGGAACCCCACCGTCATCCCGACCAGGGAAAACCAGGGCAAGCCCTGTATTTGCCAAGCAACACTTCCTTGAGGGAAAACAACAGGATTTATTACACCTGCACGTCATCGACCATCCTGAAATCTTACCTCTTTGCGTCAAAAATTTCACGGGAGGAATTCCTTCGCATTTTTGATGATTTGAGTCGAGCCGCGGAAATCATCGAGTCCTAAACTCACAACGCACCGTCGTCAAATGACAACACTTTCTGACAAAAGTCTCAACACAACAACCTCTTAGGATCTTCTACCCGCACCACCCGCCTCACACACACTTTTTCTTAACTTATTAAGGATAAAAAGGTTATAAAATTAAGGTCTTTTAAAAAATATTTTTATTTTGTTTTGGCATAGAAAATGATACTAAAACATAAGGGGGGCAAATGGGTGAGAAACTATGAAGCAATCCTGCAACGAAATCAAAGAAAACAAACACGCCCCGGTCATCGAATCCCCAAATAAGGTCGAAAGAGGCCAAGAATTTAGAGTTCGCGTCACGGTCGGCGATGGCCAGAGTTTTTTGACAGGCAAATCCATCGAACATCATGTCCGCTGGATTGAAATCCTGTTCCAGGCCAAAGACGAAACAAATCCCCGCGAAATCCGGGTTTTTAAATTCTCCCCTTTAGATGAAAAACCGGCAATCTGCGAAACCAGCTTTACCACAGAAAAACCGGGAACCATTTTCGCTTCATCTTATTGCAACCTCCACGGCCTCCTGCGAAACTCCAAAGAGATCCTCGTCAAAGAATCCGCCTCGTCATAGAATTTGATTTACTTCAAGACCTATTTTTGCTAAACTATTTCCATGCGTACAAAGAAATGGTTCCAGCGTCTCTCTGAAGAAGTCCACGCCTGGGTCAGAGAGAACATCATCGATTCAGGCCAGGCACAGCGCATCCTTGCCAAATATGCCAATGAAAAAGAAGACAATCGTTTCGTGTCTTCGGTTTATGTCCTTGGATCTGTCCTGATCGGTTTGGGCCTGATCCTTTTTGTGGCCTCCAACTGGCAGCACATCGGCAAAACCGCCAAAATCACTCTGATCTTCTCGCTCGTCCTCGGTTTCAGCCTCGCGGGATATCGGCTTCGTTTTGAACGAAACGACCACCCAAAAGTTGGCGAATCTTTACTGTTTTTAGGGGCTGTGTCTTTCGGGGCCGGGCTGTGGCTGGTGGCCCAAATTTTCCAAATACCTTATAACTATGCGCAGAACCTCCTGTTTTGGATGGCCGGCATTCTGCCTGTCGCCTTGCTCTTGCGCTCGCCGTCTATCCTGGTTCTGGCGTCTGTGCTTATGCCTGTCTGGCTCAACGTCGCCTTTTTCAACAATCCAACGCGCGTGGTCGCCTCATTTTTCGTCTGGAGCGTTTTTTTGTTTGCGGTCATCTACAGAGAAAAACAAAGAACAGCGCTGTTTTTTGGTCTTGCGGCGCTCTTGATCTGGCTTTCGCAATATCTCTATGTGACCTTGCACAGCGCAGGCCTTGGGATCATCGAGTTACAATTGCTCAGCACAAATCTTTTCATCGCTTGCGCGTTTCTCTTCTACAGAATCGGCATGGCGCATGCCTCCAACGAAAAATTCCATAACCTTGCCATCGTCTATAAATCCCTGGCTGTTTTGATCATTCTCCTGAGCAATTACTGGCTGACGTTC
>JAZDLY010000019.1:0-2552 GCA_043801485.1 Candidatus Omnitrophota bacterium
CACCAAAGAGCACCTGACGGCGGATCATATCTATAAAAAACTCAAAAGTAAATTCCCGCGCCTGAGCCTTGGGACCGTCTATCGGAACCTGAGGATCTTGAAAGAGCAGGGGCAGATCTGGGAATTGGATTTCGGCACGGGGTTGAGCCATTTCGATGCGGTCGCGCACACGCATTACCACTTTATCTGCAAGACGTGCCACAAGATTTACGACATCCGGATTCCCGCCATCAAAGAACTCGACGAGCGCGTGCGGACGTTGACGGGTTTCAGGATTTATTCCCATCGTCTGGAATTTTTCGGGTTGTGCGATACCTGCAACAAACACCAGGTCGTTCGTTAATCCTTCATGTTGACCAGTCAGGAACCCTTAAGCTTATTGGTGGATTTCTATGAGCTTGCGATGGCGCAGAGTTATTTTCGCCATCGGATCAAGACTCAGGCGACCTTTGATCTGTTTGTCCGTCGCCTGCCAAAAAACAGGGCTTTTCTTGTTTTGGCGGGCGTTGCGGACGTGTTGCGATATTTGCGCAACCTGAAGTTCGACCAGCATTCTCTGGATTATTTGGAGCGCCTTGGTTTCCAGGAAGATTTTTTGACCCACTTGGGGAAGCTGCGGTTTCACGGGGATGTGTGGGCCATGCCGGAAGGGGCTGTTTTTTTCGCCAACGAGCCGGTCCTGAGGCTGACCGGAGCCCTGATCGAGCTACAGATCGCAGAAAGCTTTTGCCTCAATGCCATTAATTTTTCCACGATGATCGCCACAAAAGCAGCGCGCATTGTGGAGGCAGCCCGGGGCCGCGACGTTTACGACTTTTCTCTGCGGCGCACACATGGCATCGATGCGGCGCTCAAGGCGGCGCGGTCTTCGGCCCTGGCGGGTTTTAGCGGCACATCCAACGTGCTGGCTTCCAAACTTTACGGCATCCGTGCCGTCGGCACAATGGCCCATTCGTTTGTGATGTCGTTTTCAAGCGAGGCAGAAAGCTTCAAGGCTTTTTTCGAGACTTTCCCGGACAAATGCATTTTGCTCGTGGACACCTATGACACCGCCGAGGGCATTCGCAATGCCATCCGCATCGCCCGGGATTTTAAGGCCAGAGGGCACGTGCTCAAAGGCATCCGCCTTGACAGTGGGGATCTTTGCTTGCTGTCCAAAATTGCCCGCAAGCTCTTGGACACCGCAGGTTTTAAGGAAACCAAGATCCTGGCCAGCGGTGATCTGGATGAGTATAAGATAGAGCTCCTTATGCAGAAACGCGCACCCATCGATGCCTTCGGGGTAGGCACCAAGATGGGGGTTTCCGCAGATGCGCCGTCTCTGGATGTGATTTATAAAATTAGCGAGGTCTCCAATAGCGACGGGGTATTTTTCCCGGTTATGAAATTGAGCAGGGGCAAGGCCAGCTTGCCCGGCCGCAAGCAGGTTTTTCGGATTTTTGACAAAAATGGCTTTTTCGAAAAGGACATCATTGGTCTTGAGTCAGAGCGTCTGGGAGTACCGCTCTTAAAACAGGTCGTCAGGGCCGGCGAGCCGGTCAGCCGCCAAAGTCCGCTTGAGGCCATCCGCAAAGATGTTGCCGCAAACCTCGGTTGTCTCAAAAGGCCGTACAAGGTTTTGCGGCACGGGGCTGTTTATCCGGTCCAGGTCAGCCCGCGGCTGAAAAAATTGATGCAGGGCTTGGCAACTGAGCTCAAAACACGCCAGGTCCTGAAAAAGCCTTGATTTTAGGGGTGTGACCTAATATAATAAGATTCCCTTTTTGCAGGAGACCCAGATTTAAGGATCAGTCGCATAGATCATTTACCTTGAAGGAGGATGTTCATGAAAGAAATCAGGATCCACGCCAGAGCAGGCCAGGGCGCCATCACAACGGCCAGCCTCCTGGGGTTTGCGTATTTTTTAAAAGGAAAATATCCTTATGCCTTTCCTCACTTTGGCGCCGCCCGTATGGGAGCGCCCATGAATGCGTTTGTGCGGATCGATGATAAGCCCGTGCGCCTAAGAAGTCAGGTGAGCCAACCGGATTACCTCTTGGTGGTCGATGCCACCCTGATGCGCGGTTTTAATTGCTATGTCGGCTTTAGGGATGACGGCATTGCCGTGGTTAATGAGCGCGAAGGCATGGAGATCCCAAAACCTAAAGGAAAACAAAAGGTCTACGCTGTTCCCGGCATGAAAATTTCCCATGAGATACTGGGCAAGCCTTTGCTGAGCAATACGGTGTTGTTGGGCGCGTACGCAGCCGCAACAGGGGAGTTAGGCTTGGAGGAATTGACCAAGGCCATCGAGGAGCGTTTCGGGGAGAAGGGCGAAAAAATCGTTTCTGCCAATGTGCAGGCCCTGAAAAAAGGCTACGAATTCGTTAAAAATCAAGCACCTTAATGTGTACCGAAGGTACATCTAGCGAAGTCCTTGCGAGCGGAGCGAACGAGGACAAGCAATAATGTGTACCGAAGGTACATCTAGCGAAGTCCTTGCGAGCGGCGCGAACGAGGACAAGAAATAATGTGTACCGAAGGTGCTTTAGCGAAGTCCTTGCGAGCGGAGC
>JAZDLY010000021.1:0-5812 GCA_043801485.1 Candidatus Omnitrophota bacterium
CCACCGGTCAGGCTCAAAGCCTGATAACCGCTGAATTCGGCAATCTCTTCTCTTAACGCTGCAACGGTGTATTCCTTGAAAGTTGCCAGGGGTGTATCGCAGAAACCGCACGACAGGTTGCAGCCAAAAAACCGGACAAACACCTGTTGTTGGCCGGCATAAATGCCTTCACCCTGAATGCTTTCGAAAATTTCGGCGATTTTCGCTTTCACCATTCCACCTTAATGATACAAATGAGACAGGCCCTTTTGTTGCATTAACTCAAAAGAGGGTCGGGCAGGTCCGCCTCTGAAAATCCTTTGGCTCTCAACGCGCAACTCTCGCAACAGCCGCAGGGCTTCCTACCTCCCTGATAACAGGACCAGGTCAACTCATACGGCACGCCCAGTTTTGTACCCAAGACAATGATCTGCGATTTTTTCAAATCAACGAGCGGCGCATGGATGCGGATGGGTCTGTGTTCGACACCGCACTTTGTGGCCAGAAAAGAAAGGCGATTGAATGCCTTGAAATATTCCGGACGGCAATCCGGATAACCCGAATAGTCCAGAGCATTGGCGCCGATAAAAATATCCCGGGCACCGATGGCTTCGGCAAACGAAAGCGCAAAACTCAAAAATATCGTATTGCGGCCCGGCACATAGGTCGAGGGAATACGCCTGCCGGACTTAGCCGACTCAGGGATATTTTGACCGCGGTCCAAAAGACTTGAGCCTTTCCAGGGCAGCTGAATCTTTAAAACATGCGCCGAACAACCAACCCGGCGAGCCAACCGTCTGGCGGAATTCATTTCCTTCTTGTGCCGCTGACCGTAATCAAAGACCAGACACGTGGGCCTGAATCCTTTTTTTCGGACCAGATAAAGCGTTGTGGCCGAGTCCAGACCGCCTGACAAAAGAACAACTGCCTGCCTCGACGGCAGGCAGGCCTGCCTGCCGGCAGACAGGCCTTCTTCAGCTCTCACGATAGATTGCACAACTGTTCCTTGTTTCCCAAACCCTCACATAGAGAACACGCACACGCCTGGGTAGCTTTTGGTCTTTGACTTTCTGAAAAATAAATTTTGCGATGTTTTCCGACGTGGGATTGACCTTTTTGAAATGCGCAATATCGTTGAGATATTTATGGTCCAAAAGGTCCAAGACCTTTTTCAAGGAACCTTTGAGTTTCTTAAAATCCAAGACCATCCCGATCTTGTCCACTGATGGCGCTGCCACTGTCAGCTCCGCGGTCCAGTTGTGGCCATGCAGGGCTTCGCATTTGCCCTGATAACCCTTTAGGTTATGGGCCGCGCTGAAATCCGATGTCACAGAAATCTCAAACACTGACTTTTTGCACCTCGCTCAACTCTGAGCCTAAAAACACCTTCGCAACATTCTTAAAAATAGCGACTTCGTCGCTGACAAAATATTCGCGGGTTGGCCGCGACCGGTCCTGATTCAACAATCCTTCATGGCTTAAAACCTGCTTGACTTCAATAGCCACCTGCTTGGCAGAATCAATCAACGTCACGCCCTTACCCATCACGTCCTGGATGCGTTTTTTCAGGAGTGGATAATGCGTGCAGCCCAAAATCACGGTGTCCACATGCTTGTCTTTTAAAGGAGTCAGATACTTTTCCGCAATGCGGGTCGTGATGTCGTCATTGACCCATCCTTCTTCGACAATCGGCACAAACATAGGACACGCCTGGCTGTAGACTTTTATTCCTGACTCAAGGCGCTTAATTTCTTCTTCATAGGCCCTGCTGTTGATGGTTGCGCGCGTCCCGATGACGCCGATTTTCCGGTTCTTGGTCGCATAAACCGCTTCTTTGGCGCCAGGCATAATCACACCCAGAATGGGAATCTTAAAATGCCGGCGGATGACGGGCAACGCAAGGCTGGAAGACGTGTTGCAGGCCACCACAATCATCTTAACATCCTTCTGTAACAAAAAAAGCGTATTCTCCAATGAAAATTTGATGATGGTCTCTTTGGATTTGATGCCGTACGGCACTCGCGCCGTATCGCCGAAATAAACGATGTCTTCGTACGGCAACAACTTGATCACTTCTTTGACGACGGTCAAGCCGCCGATCCCGGAATCAAAGATGCCTATCGGTTTGTCCATGTGCCCTCGCAATAATATTTAAAGTTGACGATACCCTGGGCGATGGCCTGGGCCATTTTTCGCCGGTAGGATGCACCGCGCAATTTTTTTTCGCCGTCGCCGTTGGAAAGATAGCCAATCTCCACCAAAACCGCCGGCATCCGGGCGCCTTTGAGCACCAGAAACGGCGCGCCTTTAACCCCAAGCATCTTTAAGTCCATGGTCTGGGCCACCGCGGAACAAATGCTCTGTGCCAGCTCAATAGACTCTTTTCTGTCTTCGGTAAACACCATATCCCAAAGAATCGCCTTGAGCGGACTGGAAGGATACAGATACCCTTGATTAGGCAAGCTATGAGGAAAATTTTCCGAGGCTGCCAAAGCCCTGGCATTGTCGTCGATGGTTTCTGTTAAATAATAAACCTCGAACCCCTCAATCCACCGGGAACGATTGGCATTCGCATGGATACTGATGAAAAGATCCGCCTTTTGGACATTGGCGATCTGGGCCCTTTGTTGCAAGGCAATGAATTGGTCGCCCTCGCGCGTCAGAATAACCTTAAAACCACAGCGCTCTAGTTCCTCTTTGACTTTCTGCGTGACATCCAAAACGACATTTTTCTCCCTGGTGCCATTCTTGCCGATAGCACCCGGGTCTTTGCCCCCGTGACCGGCATCCAGCACAATGGTTTGAACATTCTTCAAATATACGGCCCCCGTGGCAGACACCGCAAGCGGAACCTTACAGACGGACTTACGCAAAAAATCCTGCAAATCCAAAGGCGCATAAACGACACTGTCCCGGATCACAGGCGGCGCGGACAAGTCTTTCAGTTGGCGATCCACAACCAGCGTCGTGCTATTGACCAATAACTTGATCTCGCGATCATCGGCTTTGAGCACAAGCACCTGACTCAAAGGATCATAGTCCCACTTGAACCCTTCGCGTTCGCACATCTGAATAACGGCAAAATAAGGCGCATTGTTGATGGTTGTCGTCGGATAAGAAAATTTTGACGTGGTGGCACAGCCGGCGCACAGGAACAAAGCGATCCACGCAAACGAAAAGAATTTTTTACTCATCATCTCCCCTTCTCATCGGAATCTCAAAAACACATCACGGAAAACGCCCCATTGATTCTTAAAGGTCAGGCTGCGATAGACGCACATAAGGTAATGCATCGACCAACCTAAAAATCCCCAACAGCGCACTCCCAACACCTTGCCACAGGCCTTCCTGTTGGCCATCGGCACAAAGTAGCCCAAATCCAGGGACCTGTAGACACCGGGCTTGCGGCCGGCAATAAGGCACGAAATATTTTTCGCCGCCACGTCGGCCTGGGCGAGTGAAAACTGAACCGCCATGCGCAAGGGCCGCTGACCAACGACAAAACTCGCAACATCTCCGGCAGCAAAACAATTCTCGCTAAACTTCAGGTTTTTGTCAACAGCAAGACGCCCTTGGCGATCTTTGGGACACGGCAGGTCCCGGACAAACCCGGGTGTCTGAACGCCGGCCGCCCAAATCAAAAAAGTGTCTTCAAACGCAAGACCGTTGGTGAGCCGGATCTTCTCTTTGGTCATTTCCGCGATGGAACAGCCCACATGCACAGCGATCTTCAACCGGCAAAGATTCAAACGGCAGTAATCTTTCATCCAGTCAGGCAACGGCCCGAGGATCTCTTCTGTCCTCTCGACAATAGCGATCTGATATTTTTTGATATTGCGGCTCCGTAAAAAAACAGCCAGATTCGTAGCTACTTCGATCCCGGTGTAACCGCCGCCCACCACCAGGATTTTTTTGTTCGCCCATTGTGCGGCTTGATCGACCAAATCTTGAGCATCATCGGCAGAATCTAGTTTGAGCGCAAGACGCTGGGCTTCTGCGGCGCCAAAAAAATTCGTCTCGGAACCACAGGCCAAAAGCAAAAATTCATAGGACAAAACGTGTCCGTTGGCCAGGTGCGCCTCTTTGGCATCCAAATCCAGGCGTTCCACCCGGCCCTGCTGGAAATTCACCCCGAGCCGACGCAGGTAGACTCCGATGTCAACGCCAACATGGTCTTTCTTGATCCTGCGTCCAGCGACATCCGGCAAAAGCGGCAAAAAATCAAAGGTGGTCTTCGCATCCACAACAAGGACGCGTCTTGCATTCAACCGAGCTTTGTTTTTCGAAAGCGTGCGGGCTGCCTGCAAACCGGCAAACCCTGCGCCAATGATAAGGATATCGCCCATAAAAGGCCTTTTTTGGTAACTTATATAATAATATAACTCTCCGACCTTTGCAAGGACTCTTCAGCCGCCAGCTGTCTTGCGCTTGCTCTTTGCATCTCTGCTGGCAACGGGTCCTGCCCCTGCGGCACCCCATTTGTCCTCGCGTCACTCGCATCCTTCCGTGGGACTCCCTTGCGTTCGCATCCGCTCACTCCAGGGACTTCCTCGCTGCGCAGAGCTCCGTTCGGTCGCTCCTGCCGCTTCGGACAAATAGGGTCCCCGCCTCCGGGTCACCCGTTGCCAGCAAGACTTGAGATAAGACAAGACAACTCCAGAGACTATTGGGCACTGCAAGCCTCCTGTGGAGCAGACATAAGAATTTTTTTGGCACTTCGACTTTGCTCAGTGCCAATGGTGAGCGAAGTCGAATCCATTGGCAGATGTCTGCAAGGATTTACGTCGAGGGAGCGCCGAAACTGACCATCGCCATCCTTGCTTGCGGGAATTTCGGCAGCGCCCTCGGAAACGCACTTCCTAAGCTGCGGCCGCCTCTCGCAAGAGCTTTCTGGCGGACGAACGAAGCCGTAAACCGAAGTCAACGGCAAAAAAATTCAGTCTGCGAAACGGGAGGCTTGCGGTGCCCCAAAGACGTAAAAGCGTTTGTCTGTGATTTGGATTTATGTTACGATGGCAGGCATGATCGAAGCGTATCTGAAAAAAATCAACCAGGGACTGGCCGACCTCTTGACAGACGTCAACCGTCGTTATGGCCTGAGCCGGATTTCGCCGCAGCTGGCGCGCTACAGCAAGGAATTTGTCCTGCGCAAAGGCAAAAGGATCCGTCCCCTCTTGTTCGTCTTCGGTTATGAAGGTTACACCTGCCGGCCGACCGCAGACATAAGAGGTCTCTTCACGTCTGCGGCCTCCATTGAGCTCCTCCACGATTTCATGCTGATCCATGACGACGTCATCGATAAATCGGCCCTGCGCCGCGGTAAACCAACCCTGCACAAACTCTTTGATCAAAAAATCAGACTGGCGGACCACGCCAAGATCGGCCCGGAACTGGCCATCGTGGCCGGCGACATCCTTTTTGCCGTTGCCATAGAAGCGCTCCTGGCCATCCGGGAAAATCCTGAACGCAAAGAACTTGCCCTGCGCAAACTCGTGGCGACAGCCGCCCATACCGGCGCCGGTGAATTTATCGACGTTGTCTTTGGCCACCAGCGCCTTGAAGACTTGACGGAAAAAGACGTGTTTCTTACCTACACGCTGAAAACCGCCAAATTTACTGTTGAGTGCCCTTTGGTCATGGGCGCGCTTTTGGCCGGCGCAAAACGCCAGGAGATCGGACGACTTTCTTCATTGGGCATTGCGGCAGGTCAGGCCTTTCAACTCTACGATGACTTTCTGGACCTGTTTGCCTCGCAGAAAATCATCGGCAAACCTGTGCTCAGCGATCTGGTAGAGGCAAAAAAAACGCTGATGGTCATCAAGGCCTACCGCAA
>JAZDLY010000159.1:0-2517 GCA_043801485.1 Candidatus Omnitrophota bacterium
CTCAACGCCGGCATGCCCTGCGCCCACAACGATACAGTCGTAAGTATTCATCTTTGCCGCCAAACCCGCATAGCTGGCTTAATCCTTGGCCAGTTTAATTAGCATTCCCATTAAATCTTTACCTAGGATTTCGCCGATAGAGCCTTCGGCAACCGCTTTTTCAGAGAAACTCATGGTGCCGTCGGATTTGATTTTGTTGCCTGCGATCAACAGAGGTGCCGGGTCTGCCGAATGCGCTTTAAGCGCGCACGGTGTGGAATGATCTGCTGTCACAGCCAAAATATAATCCTGTAACTTCAATTGGGAAAGGAGCGGACCGAAGAAGTGTTTATCGATCGCTTCAATGGAGGCTTTTTTCTTCTGATAATCGCCGTCATGACCGGGTTCATCCGGGCCTTTGATGTGGATATATAAACCGTCAAAATCCGCGATTTTCTGCAACGCGATCTTGGCCCAGATCGTATAATCCACATCCGGATGGCCGGTAGATGACGGAACGTCCACGATGGACATGCCGGTCAAAAGGGCGATGCCTTTTTCCACCGGCATCTCCACAAACGAGCCGAATTTGATCTTGTATAATTCAGACAAGGGCGGGAATTTTGGCAGGCGGTCTCCTGCATCACGGCAAAGAATAATGTTCGCAGGGACCTTGCCTTCGGCAATGCGCTTTTTGTTGATGGCTGCCTCCTGAAGCACTTGATGGGATTTTACCATAAATTCGTTCAGGAGGTCTGCGGCATCGTTGGCAGGCTTGGATTTTTCATAGCCAGGCATGGGAAAACATGTGGCGACAAATGGCTCAAAGGTCTCCTTGGCAATACCGAAAACACCTTCGCGGTCATACGCCGGATCGGTATTGGTGATCCAGGCAGAAAGCTGCGTGTGCATGGCGCGGATCACAAGGATCCCCCGATGCCCGATAGTATTTTTAAACTCAAAGGTGGCATTGGTCAGGGTGACTTTTGTGTTGATCTCGCGTGCCAAAAGCGTTGCCTCTTCGGTTGTCAGGTTTCTTCCTACACGGCGGTCTTTGATCGTCTTGCCGTCGTCTTCCACCGTGGCAAAATTAACACGAAAGGCCACGTTGCCGTCTTCTACTTTAAGGCCTTCGGCAAAAGACTCCAGCGGACCCCGGCCGGTATAATATTTGTGGGCGTCATAGCCCAACAGACTGATAACAGCGATATCAGACTCCGGCGCGATGTCCTTACCTACAGTATGAACCACCCCGGTTTGGCCGGACCGGGCCAGTTTATCCATATTCGGCGTCAAAGCCGCCTCCAAGGGCGTTTTATCCTTAAGCGCCTTGATAGGGGTATCGCCTAAACCATCTAACACAACATACAGGATCTTCTTCATTTATGTTCCTCCTTAAATTAAATCATATCGGATTCTGAAGGGTCAATTTTAACATCCGGGGTAAAGAGTGACAAGGGATTTTTAGAGGAAGAGGTCAAGCTGAAGCTAAAACACTTCTGGCCCATTGGGCGGCCAGATTGGCATTCTTTCCTTGGCTACCCTTCAGGGGGTCGATAAAGTCTTTCTGGGCAAGGATTTGGTTTCCGGGAAGAGACTTGCGCATATTTGTAAACGTCTTGCCCATGCTGCCGTTATGACAACAAAAAAGGGCGATCTTTTTGCCCTGGAGCGCTACCGATGAAAAAAAGGACGCCAGGGCCGGGGCATAGGTCCATGCCCAGACCGGTGTGCCGATAAACAACACATCGTAATCTTGGGAATTAAAACCCAAAGGCAGCAGGGCCGGCTTCTTTTGAAGCATCACCTGGTTCCCGCCCCAAAAGTATTTCATCGCCCCCCTGGTCATGCCGGAGACAAGCTTCAATTCTAGCGGTGTTACCATCCAACGAATAATAGATGACAAGTTTTTTCATGGGTGTCCAGCGGCCTCAAACAACGCTTTCTATTTGTTTGTTGCCATATAAATGCCGTATGCCGCGCCGGCGCTCAGCGCCGTGCCGAGAAGGGCACAACCGGTTGTCAACATCGCCAAAGTCATAAAAATCGCAATGCCGGCTATGAATTTTTTCATCATCTCTCCCAGTTTGTTATTGGTTGAAGCTCGTTAAACTTTATTGTACCGAGTTATAATACGAGAATCAACACCAAATATCGCTGCCTGCTTCTATTGCCCTATCTCATCTGCTCCATTTCATCCGTGCGATCGATCTCTTTTTGACTGGACGCATTGATCTGAGACCTGATATCCTTTAACATGGATGAATAATTGGAAGTATCAATAGCCTGCCCTGCTGTCGCTTCCTTAACCTGTGCGCTGTCCTGAGAACGGACCGGTTTAAAATAACCCCTGAAGCTCACAAATGCCATAAAACAAACAATCAACACCGCTGCCAGCAAACCCGCAAAACTCATTTTACCTCCCCCTGGAGACTTAATGATACAAATGAGACAGGCTCTTTTGTATCATTAACCTCTTTATTTCCCTCTCAGATGTTTCCAAATTTCCTCCAGCGCCTCGGCAGCGCCGAGCCGCAG
>JAZDLY010000050.1:0-9171 GCA_043801485.1 Candidatus Omnitrophota bacterium
GAACATGGATGCGGAGGATCAGTTGCGAACCTGACTCCTGAAAATGTTCCAGATCTTTTGCAGAAACGTGATTGACGGTCAAGCACATGCCTCCGTCGCTGACATCCTGGGTGAAGGCCTGATACCACCCGGAGGCAAACGAACGGCGAGGAGCCAGGCACTGGAATTCCACGGGACAAATGTAATCCAGCCTTCGGTACTGTCGTTTTTCTGTCCTGGGTTCTTGTTTTTTAAATCGCATACTCTTCTCGTGCCAACTGAATCCGTTTGGCAATGGGAGGATGATCGTAGAGAAAAATCTCAACCAGGCGGGACGGCGAAAAATCAGAAAAATTCTTTTTCCCCAAGCGCTCCATCATGGCGATAAAAACCTCAGGGGCCCGGGTGGCCTTCAAGGCAAAGAGATCCGCGCGCCGCTCAAGAAATCTCGAAAAGCCATTCTGCAAAGGCAGAAGAATCAAGCCGATCAACATCAAAACCAAAAGAAAAAGCGGCAGGGACGCGATGTCGCTGACAGCCCGGAAGCCAAAAAACGCAATTGACTGTTCCAGAATCAATTTGGCCGCAAAAAACGAAACCAGGGCCGAGACCAGGCCGGCGGCAACTAACTTAAAAGTGTCCCGCGCCACATAATGCCCGACTTCATGGGCCAAAACGATCTCGATTTCCTCCGGCGGGAATTCAGCAATCAGCGTGTCGCTCAAATAAATCTGTTTTGTCCGACCCAGGCCCGCCACCATGGCATTGGCCTTGACGGTTTTCTTTGAAAAATCAAGAACGTAGACGTCTTTGAGTTTAATGGCATATCGGTCCAAAAGCGCGGTAATCCTCTGCCGGAGGGCACCGTCCTCTAAGGGTTTGGGTTTGAAAAAAAGCGGCAGGATCAATTTTGGAAAAATCCTCGCCAGGACAACAGAAACGAAAAACCAAAGCCCCGCAGCCCACAGCCACCAGGTTGAGCTGAATTCCGAGAGAAAAAAGTAAACCCCTTCCACCAAAATCAAAGAAACAACCAGGGCGATTGCCGCATGCTTGAGAACATCCGCAAACCAGGCCTTTTTGCTCTGGCAGGAAAGGTTGTAGCGATGCTCGAGGATGTAGCCTTCGTAAAAACTTAAAGGCAAAGAAAGCGCAAAGGCCAGCGCGCTGAAGACACAGAAATAAAGAGCATTGATGCTCAAAAAATCGTCCCGCATATTCAAAAGAAAAATTTTGATCTGGCGCGACCAGCCCGTGACAACGAGGGCCAGGAGAAAAGCACAATTCAAAAGAAGACCAAAGAGAAACAGGCGATTTTTGATCGCCTGATACTGTTTGGCCTGTTGAGGCGTAACTTCTCCCCGTGCGTCGTTATTTTTGTCTGGCATTGAGCTCTTTCATCAGCTCCTCGAACCGCCTGGACCGGCGCAGATTGGTAAGATCCGGGTCGCGTTCCATAAAACCGAAATCATCGTAACCCAGAGAAACGGCGGACTTGATGGCTTTGAAAGACGACAGCACGTCTCCCAAAAGCGAAAGGCTGCAGGCCAGGTTGTAGTGGACAATCGGGTTTTCCGGCCGCAGCCGGAGAAGTTTTTTGTCCACCTCCAGGCCCTTGGCGTAAAAACCCTTTTTGGTGTAAATTTCCCCGAGGGCCATTAAGGCATCGACGAAATCGGGGTTGTCTTTCAAGATCGCCTCGTAAAACGCCATCTGAAAATCAAGATCTTCTGCCTTGGCTTTTTTGGGCTGAGCCATGCTAGCGCGTCTCCTCCAGAATCACCTGCTGGTTGACCTGAACGGCGACCTCTTCGATGGCCTTTTTGTAGGCCGGGTAGTCTGTGATCGCCACTTCTTTATCTTTGAGGACATTCACGGAACGAAAACGGATCACGTTCTTGCCGACAGGTTCGTATTGGATAAGGTAGCGGAACCACTTGGTGTCCAGAACCACCGGCGGCGGCAAATATTTGAGCGCCAGGTGAGCCGGCAGCTCGATCTCGACAATGGTCTCCTCGGTAGTCAAAGCCGATGCCTCGATAGGGTAACGCCTCTCTTCTTTAAACAGGCCGGCCGTGCTCAAGCCGCCCAATTGATCCAGAATCCGCGCTTTGCCTGCCTTTTTTAAATATTGGGGCGCGCTGAAAGTGTAGGTCAATCCCACGGGCATGTCGAGGTCTTCGACGTTTGTGATTTCGTATTTGCCCAGTTGCGCATTATCGGCAATGGTCCTGACTTTGGCTTTCAGCTGTTCTTCGATCAAAACAGGCATGGTGTATTTCAACCAGAAGCGCTGCGCCTGTTCATAGGCCCCGTGTGTCTTGACGTGACGCTGTCCTTCGATGCTCTCGTCTTTATTGATCTTAATCTTCATCTCGGTCAAGACATTGTTGTGCCCGGCGTCAAACAACGGCGTTTTGAGCAACTGGTATTTGTCTTTGAAAAAGACCATCGTCAGCCGGTCCTGATCGTCGGGCGGAAGGTCCCGGAACGACGTTGTGCTGCCGGTCACATCCATAAAGATAAGTTTTCCATCCAGGCGCGTGGCCGCAATGGCGTGGTTGAACACAAGGCCCGGCAGGTCTTCCTGAACATCGAGGCTGCCAAACGTGCTGATGAGCACAGGATAGGCCTCAATGCCTGCCTCAGCCAGCATGGAAATCAAAAGGATTGCCTTGTCTTTGCAATCGCCGTATTTATTCTTGAAGATCTCAGAGGCCTGGTGCGGCTCATGCCCCGCCTCGCCGTACTCCACGGCCACGTAGCGGATCTCTTGCGCACAGAAATTATAAATGCTGCGTATCTTCTCTTCCGGCGTCTTTTTGTCCTTGATCAGTTCCCGAACCTTGGCCTTGATGGCCTCGTCCGCCACAATTTTTTCCTGATAAAGGTCGCGCCACCATGTGTGGATGTCGCCCCAGGACTCGAACGTCGAGAATAAAATGTAGGGATCGACCCTTGAGACCGGCGGCATGCCCACTTCGGGAATGATCTGAGGTACGTTCCTGAACTCAACGCTGTAGAGCCTCTTTGCCCCATCTTCGGCGACCTTGGGCGTCATGTCAAAACCCGCGCTGTTGTATTGCCCGTTCATCGTTTTGAAGCGCATAGTCCGGTTTTTCGGAATGCTGATGACACTCCTCTGCAAAAGAATGGGCTCATCTGTCGCAAGCCAATAGACCGTATCAAAATCCTTTTTGTTCGGCAGCTGGCTGCGGGTAATCCTGACTTTGTATTCGATGACAGACCCCGCATTAACGTCAGGCATGGAGATAATCCTGGCGCGCGCGTTGCTGTAGAGCGGATAATTCAAATACAGGGACACATCGCGGATATTTTTGTCACCGACGGTGACGACCGTACCGTCCGGTGTGATGGTCCTGGCGTATTCCAATTCCAGTTTTTCATAGGTGGAATCGTAGGTGAGGCTCACTTCGCCGTAACCCTCTTTGCCGCGGTCGTTGAGGATCTTGATGACATAATGGGCCTCCGTCACAAGACGATTGTCCTCGGTGAGTTGGAAATTTTCATCCACGAGAAGATAGAGCACGGCGGCGTCGGGATATTCTTCCTGCGAAGGGCTCTCCTGGATCGCTCTTTTTAACTCTTCGTCAATACCGCCAAAGCTTTCCTGATGAGTAATGAGGTTAATGGCAGCCACGCGCTCATTGGCGCTGGCCCCAAAAGACGGATCGCCTCCAACCATGGCATACAGCCGTAAGGCCTTATCGTAGAGATTATTTTTTTCAAGCGTCGTGCCATAAAAATACAGATACTCCGGAGCCCCCTCCTCGCCGATCTGATTAAAAACTTCCAAAGCGCTTGTGAAATCCGAATCCTTATAAAGGCTCTTGGCCAGCAAAGTTCTGGCCTCGGGCATTTCGACGGATGTAAGTTGCGCGGCGGCGTCTTTGAACCGGCCCTGTTCGTAATAAAGGTTGGCCAGCTTAAAACGAACCTGATCTTTTTTCTGACCCGGCCGGCATCTCTCCAGGACCTTGCGGTAAAGATCAACAGCCTGCTTGTTGGCGTGTTGGGCCCCAGAGCGCAACCGGTCGGCCTGACGGATATCTGAGTCCAGCTTCGAACAACCAAACAAGAGAACTGCCGCGAGCAAAAGAATATATTTTCTCATAACGACCTCTATTTTAACGCAAGCTGAGCTCTGTCTCAACTAACTTTTCATAATACGTCCTGATTTTTTCGGACAACGGACCCGGCTTTCCGCCTCCGACGGGCTTTTTGTCAATGCGGGTCAAGGGCATGATGCCGATCAATGAATTCGTGACAAATATTTCGTCTTGCCGAAATATCTCCTGCGCCGTGATTCTGTCTTGGCGTGCGGGAATCTTTAAGGCTTGGCAGATCTGGAGCGCAATGGCCCTGGTCACACCCGGCAAACAGCCGCAAGAGAGCGCCGGCGTACGGACTCGGCTGTTCTTGACGAGGAACACATTTGTTCTGGAACCCTCGACAAGTTCCGCACGATGGTTTAAGAACAATGCTTCATCAAATCCTTTTTGCTGGGCCAGGCGCGTCAACGAAATATAAAAATAATGATTCAGGGATTTGACGTTGCTTAACTTCGAAGCTCCCAAAATACGATCTTGCGCCAAAAATGCAGAGAATCCTTTGCGGATGACCTCAGGACCGGGTGCGGAAAATTTTCTGGCAAAAACACAAATGTGCAAGCCACGCCCTGCCTTAGACACATTCAACCTGAGGCTGGCGTTTTTGAGCCGGTTTTTACGAATAACAGCCACAACTGCCCGCGCCAAGACCAGACGAAAAGGACGCGCCAAACCCATTACAGGACAACTGCGAATCAAACGCTCCAGGTGCCTGTCTAAAGCAAAAACCTTGCCCTCAAAACATCGCATGGTCTCAAAAAGCCCCTGGCCATAGACGACCCCTTCCTCAAAACAGGGAATCCTGGCGTCTTTGGCGCGCACCATCCTCCCGTCCAACCACACCCAGTTCATAAACTTCCTCCAGCAAAGCGAAGAAATATTCAGCAGGTCTGTCTTGGGCTCGTTCGGAGCAGGGCGTTTGCAGGCCGAGCGGGCCGGTTCGCCCTCGGAAGAATATTCGGCGAGAGCGAGGCCGAAATCCGAGCGAGCACCGTCCGCTGGGACGGGGCGAGCGTCCCTGCGAAGAACGAGGCTAAGACAGACCTGGTCAACATTTATTGCTCAGCGCATCCATGAGCGCCTTGCCTTTGATGAGTGTTTCTTCGTATTCGGCCGCGGGCTCGGAGTCCGTCACAATGCCGCCCCCGACGTGGAAAAAAATGTCTTTGTCCTTTTTTAAAAAAGACCGGATCAAGATACTCAATTCCATCGTGTTGTGAAAACTCAAGAAACCTAAAGCGCCCGTGTAGATTCCCCTGGCATTGGGCTCAAGATCCTCAATGATCTCCATGGCCCGTATTTTGGGACAACCGGTGATGGAACCGCCTGGAAAACAGGCGCGGAGCAAATCAATTCTGTCTTTGCTCGGATGGAGGAGGCCCCGGACCTCTGCCGTTGCCTGAAAGACATTGGCGTAGGCCTCGATGGTCCTCAAATTCCTGACGTTGATCGTGCCGTAATCGCAGACGCGACCCAGATCATTGCGCTCCAGATCCACGATCATGAGCAATTCCGCTTTTTCTTTGTTGCTCTTGACCAACTCCTGCCTCAACCGCCTGTTTAAGACCGAATTGGGCGTGCGGCGCCGCGTTCCCTTCATGGGTCTCGTGGAGACCATGCGGCCGTCAAAGTTCAAAAAACGCTCCGGCGAAGCGCTGATGATGCAGAGCGCCGGTGTTTTGAAAAAAGCCGAAAAACTTACGGGAAAATTCTTGACCAGCTTCTGATACAACAGCCAGTCATCAATGTCCAGCCGCGCCTGAAACATCTGGGACAGATTCACCTGATAAATATCGCCCCGCGCGATATGCTCTTTGGCCATGCCAACAGCGTCCAGATAGGCCCGGCGCGTAAAATTGGACCTTAAGCTTCCCTGTTGGGCCGCTCTCTCTTTCCCATTCTGCGTCAGGACGGGCGAGATTTTTAGTTTCTGCAAAAATTGAGCCAGTCGCGCCTGTGCCCGACGAGCCCTCCGGCTACCCTGCTCAGGAAACCCCGATGAAAAAACAAGGAGTTCTTTTTTGGCATGGTCCAGGCAGGCAAGGCAATCATAGAACCCAAACAAAAAATCCGGGACACCGGAATCCGGGGCATGCACCCTGCGGATTTCTTCGAGCGAAAACCCGAAATCGTAAGAGAAAAACCCGACAGCACCGCAGAGCAAAGGATGGCGAATTGGACGGCGCATGGTCAACGCGTATTTTTTCAACAAATCTCTCAAGACCGACAAAGGTTGCCCCGGGACAACCTTGCGCCGGCCTTGTTCCTGGATAAAACAGCGGCCGTTTTTGGCCTCCAGCACCAGAAATGGATCGCTGCCAAAAAAAGAATAACGCCCCATGCCGCCGACATCAAGGCTGCTTTCCAACAAAAACGGCAGGCGATCATTTCCAAAAGGCGCAAACAACTCCTGCGCTTTTTTTCCGGTCTTTAAAAATTCCCAGCTGCACTCGTTCATGAGGACTTCAGGGCCGTAATGCAGGGGACCAGCCGCGACGGCCGATAAGACAGCTTTGCCCGACGGATATTGGCGAGGTCTGAGTCATCCATGATGTTGATTTCCGGATATTGAGTGAGTGTTTTTGAGAATTCGTGGAACATAAACTGGGCCAATCCCTTCAGGCGCAGGTCTGCGATTTCGAAATTGATACAAAACATACTGTTGCTGACGGCAAAGCCACAGGTAAACCCGCAGATCCTCTCTTTATTTTCAACGACATAACCGATCATTTCCAGCTGCGGCCAGGCGGCCAGGAGTTCGCCAAAAACGCCGCGGCTGTCTTTGAGCATAGCCTGATAAATCGGCTCGCTGTTTTTGGAAAGACGCTCCTGCATCCAAACATCATAAAGCTTAAAAACCCCCTGCTTATCCTTAGGGTCATAGGGGCGAAACAGGGCGTTGTGATTTTTCTCAAAAAAATTGCAAAGATTGCGTTTGTGTTTGAAACCTTCGCCGGCCAGGGCCGCCATATCATTCTGGCTGACCACATACTCTTCTGACTTGACAGTGGTTCTCAGGCCCTGCTGCGCAAACAATGCCTGTTCTTCGTGTTCAATGTTTTCGATGCGCGAGATTTCAGGCTGGAGATTAACGCGATCCATGATTTCAAAACATTCTTCCACCACGCCCGCCTGGAAGCCACCGAGGGGCGGCAACGTCATAAAACAACCGACGTTGTTTTGGAAAAAAAGACAGAAACGATCCCGGATAACTGCCCATTTGATTTCAAAAAGCGAGCGCCAGATCCAGGTGTTTGCAAAGGAATAAACACTCAGGTCATGCGGTTGCTGGCGAAGATACCGCTCCAAAAGCGGCCGATCCCTTAAGGTGAGGGGCTGTAGTTCCATAACGAGATCAAAAACTTCAGACCCGAGGGGTATTCCTGGACGAATTCGGGGTCTCGCTTGAGCAGGTCTTCGGTTTTTTTCGAAGCAAAGAACTTGACGAGATACTGAATATAATCCTTCATTTCCTTGGTACCGCTCCTGCGCTGCGCGCCCGGGCATTTCTCATCTAAGGCCAGATAGATCTTTTTGTCCTTTCGCGCCAAAACAAAAGGGTAAAGCCGGCAATCCAGGGGCCGATGCGGATAGATCTTGCATTTATTCTGCGCAACATCAAAACACGAACAGAAGAAGCGCCCCTCGTCTTGGACCAGATCAATGCGCGCCGCGGCCTTTTGACGCCAGGCAGAATGCGTGAAAAGACAAGTGGGCACAATATTGCCTTCAGTCAGCTCAACAATTTCATCAAACAAAAAAAGCGGAGTCCAAACGCTTTCCCTCTCGGCATAGCGGCAACAGCCGTCGCAAGCCGAACAGTCTTCCTGCGTCAACAATTGTTCTAACTCAATCATCATTCGCCCTGAAATTGAACGAGGATTTGCCGCGTCCTCGGACGGTTGTCAAAATCGATATAGATGATCTGCTGCCATGTGCCTGTGGCCAGCTTGCCCTTGGCAAACGGGACAGCCAAAGAAGGCCCCAGGAGCGAAGCCCTCAGGTGTGAATGGCCGTTGCCATCGCCCCAGGCGGCATCGTGGCCATAGGTCGCTTTTTTGGGGATGAGTTTTTCGAACAAATTTTTTAAATCAGCCTCCAGCCCCGGCTCTGCTTCGCATGTCGTCACCCCGGCGGTTGAACCAACGACGAACACAAACGCGATGCCCTCCTTGAGCCCTGTTTGATTCAAACGCTGGGCAACGTCGTCCGTGATATCGATGACGTCCGTGTCTCCTTGCGTCTTGAGCTGAATTTCGCTGGTGACGATCTTCATTTCACGAGACTACCTTCCTGGACCAGGCGGTCCGGCGAAAGCACTGAAATTCCCGCTTCGTCGCAAGCAGCCAACAACATGCCCTGGCTTTCGATGCCACGAATGACAGCCGGCTCTAAATTGTCCACAACAACGATTTGTTTGCCCTTCAGGGAATCTTGGCTATAGTGCAGGCGGATGCCGGCAACCAGCTGTTTGGTGATACCCCCCGCATCGATTGTCAGGACATAGAGCTTGTCTGCATTCGGATGCGGCTGGACATCTTTGATGGTGGCTATTTTTAATTCCATTTTCCTGAAATCTTCATACGTAATCATGACTTCCTCTCGATTGTTTTTTAAGGGCGTTTGACCGTGGTCTCGTCAAGGCGCTTTTCAAGTTTATTCAGCCTTGAGAGAATCTCATTGGTCTTCAGATAGGAACACAGGACTTCGCGGATAAGCGCAGAGATCAAAAGCGAAGCGATGAAAAGAATAAAGAGTGCCTCGAAAGGATGAATCTTGACGTACTCGATCACAGCCTCCAGCCATGAGGGCACTTTGGGCCTTGGCAAAGACCGTAAGGTCTGCGACAAGGCCTGCTGGAAGAGATTTTGAAATTGCTGGCTGTCTGCGCTCAGGTTCTGGGTGAGATTTTCGTTCATGGAACCCCCTCTCTACATTACGGTGGTAATCCCGATGCCTAAGCACTTCGCAGATTTCCGAAACCACCACGCTTGAAATCTGCTCGCAGGCACGGGATGAGTTCGGCCTTATAACTTACGTCGGCTTACGCCTCCGTAAGTTA
>JAZDLY010000051.1:0-3917 GCA_043801485.1 Candidatus Omnitrophota bacterium
GATCCCGCACCGCCGACATGACGGCCGGATGACAGTGACCGACGTTTCCAACGCCCCATCCAGGAAAAAAATCAAGATAAGTTGTTCCATCTAAATCCACCAGCTTCATGCCCTTGCCCTTGACAAAGATAAACGGCACCTTGGTGTAGGTGGGCATGATATTGTCTTTGTAGGTCTGGAATATCTCTTGTTTTGTCATTAGTGAATGATCTCCGTTCCGATCCCGCGATCCGTAAAAATTTCAAGCAGAATCGCATGGGGAATACGCGCGTCCACGATGTGCGTCTTCTTGACGCCCCCTTTGAGCGCGTCCAAACAGGCGCGGACCTTCGGGATCATACCCGATTGAATAACCTCTTCTTCAATCAAATGCTTGATGTCATCGACGCTCAGGGTCCCGATCAAAGACTCCGGATCTTCGGGATTGCGCATAACCCCCATGACGTTGGTCAGGAGAACGAACTTTTCCGCTTTGAACGCCGCGGCGATTTTCGAGGCCACTTCATCGGCATTGATGTTGTACACAACGCCTTTGTCGTCAATGCCCATCGGAGAAATCACGACGATCCCTTTGGATCTGAGCTTTTTTTCCAGAATTTTGGTATGGATCTCTGTCACGACACCCACAAACCCCATGTCGACTTTGGCGGCGATCTTTTTGGCTTTGACGAGGCCTTCGCTTTTGCCACTCAAGCCCACGGCCAGTCCGCCAATCTCTTTGGTCTGGTCCACAATCAGCTGATTGAGTTCATTGAGTTCGGTCTCAACCACTTTGAGAGTCTCGGCATCGGTGACCCGCATCCCATCTACGAATTCGGTCTTTTTGCCATGCTTGCGCATCTTTTCGGAGATGTTCGGGCCGCCGCCGTGGACAAGGATCGTCCTGATCCCCATAAAACTCAAAAACACCAAATCCTGAAGAACGCTGCGCCGGATCGTTTCCTCGCCAAGAATGCTTCCGCCGTATTTGATGACGAAAATCTTATTGCGGAATGCCTTGATGTACGGCAAGGCCTCGATCAAAACATCCGCTTTCTTAATCGCTTCTTCCATAGCTCCTCTTTCTATCCCGACTGTCCGAATTATCCCGATGCCTACCGCTAGTTGTAATCCGCGTTAATGCGCACATAACCATACGATAGATCCGACGTGTAGACTGTCCCGGCAGCTTTTCCTGCATGAAGATCAATGTCCACACGGATATTCCGGTCTTTTAAAAAATGTCTGTTCCGGCACGCCACGGGCCGGCCCTTGCGGAATACGAATCGGCTGTTGAGCGAAATATCCAGGCGTTCCCATTTAAGCCCTGATGAGACCGATCCGAGAGCTGCGGCAATTCGCCCCCAATTCGGGTCCTGGCCAAACATGGCGCATTTAAAAAGATTCGAGTTGGCAACGCTAAAAGCCAATGCCTTGGCCTGGGTGTCGTTCTCTGCGCTCCGGATATTGATCTCGATAAACTTTGTCGCCCCTTCGGCATCCCGGACGATCATCTTGGCCAAAGCCAAGCACACATCTTTCAATACTTGCGCAAAAATACGCTCCTCAGCAGAACCTGCCTTGATCGTTTTATTTTTGGCCAACCCATTGGCCATCGCAATCACCATATCATTGGTGCTCATGCAGCCGTCGATGGTAATGGCATTGAACGAATCATCCGTTGCCAGGCCAAGAGCTTTATCCAAAACAGGCTTCGAAATCCTGGCATCCGTAAAAATGAAAGCCAGCATTGTTGCGGATTTCAACGTTGGGGCAATCATTCCCGCACCTTTGGCCACCCCTGTGACCGTGACTGTTTTGTTGCCAAGGTGAATCTTTGCACAGACTTCTTTGGCAAATGTATCCGTCGTCAAAATGGCACCTGCCGCAGCAGACACCCCTTTGGCCGACAACCCCAACACAAGTGGCCGGACGGCGATTCTAATCTTTCCCATAGGCAAGGGCTTGCCGATAATGCCTGTCGAGGCAACCAAAACCTCCTCTTTTTTCAAAGAAAATGCATTCGCCAAAAGCGCGGTCATCTCTTCTGCATCCTTTACGCCCTGGTGGCCTGTCATGCAATTGGCATTCCCGCTGTTGGCAATGATGGCCCGGACAGAACCTGCCTTCAGATGTCGTCGGCAAATACCTAAAGGTGCGGCCTGAATGCGGTTGGCGCTAAATTGAACACTGGCCACACAAGGGGCGCCTGAAATAAATAAAGCTAGATCCTTTTTCCCGCTTTTTTTGATTTTGGCAGAAATCCCTGAAGCCTGAAAACCATTGGGAAGAATACCAGCATTCGTCGTGAGTCTCATCAAAAAATCACCTTATTAGATCCCGATACCAAATCACTTCGCAGACACGGGATTTAATCCTTGCTCACTGCGCTCGCAAGGACTTCGCTAAATGCACCTTCGCTGCGCATCAAGGTGCTTGATTCGGCCAGATACGTTACGTTAAGTTTACTTAACGTAACGTATGGCCTCATTTAAAGGAGCCCTTGTTTTTCCTGAAAACCACACATGATGTTCATGTTTTGCACAGCCTGTCCTGAAGCTCCCTTGAGAAGGTTATCGATAACGCTGACAACAATCAGGAGCTTACGGGACTCATCGACCGCAAAGCCGATGTCGCAAAAATTTGTGTTGACCACGTCTTTGAGCTCAGGAAGTTTGCCGGGCCCATTGAGACGCACAAACGGCTCTGTCTTATAAAAATTCTTATAAATCTGCTCTATTTTTGCCGCGTCTAGAGGTTTGTTCAATTTGATGTAGATCGTCTCCAAGATCCCGCGGTTGACCGGCAACAGGTGCGGACAAAAAACCACATTAATGTTCACAGCCGCCAATTTCGAAAGCTCCTGGTTGATTTCCGGTAAATGCTGATGATGATTGTATTTATACCCCTTAAAATTTTCATTCACCTCGCTGAAAAAGAAATCCATCGAAGCTTTGCGCCCTGCGCCCGTCGCGCCGGATTTGGCGTCGACCACGATGTGGTCCGGTTCAGCCACCAGGCCCGCCACCACAACCGGTGCTAAGCCCAGGATCGCCGCAGTCGGATAACAACCCGGGTTGGCGATGCAATCGCTGTGCTTGATTTTCTCGCGATACAATTCCGGCAAGCCGTAGACAAATTTCTCAAGATGCGCTTTATCCTTGTGCTGGGTGTGATACCATTGCGCATACACCTCTGTGTCGCTCAATCTGTAATCCGCGCTCAAATCAATAATCTTCTTATTCTGCTTGATGAGTGCCGGCACAAACTCCATGGATACCGTATGGGGCAGAGCCAAAAAGACCAAATCGCTTTTCCCTGCGGCCTCTTGCACCGACGGTAGTTCGCAAACCAAATCGAGACGGCCCGCCAGATAGCCAAACATCTCTGAGACCGGCACGGGCTTTTCTATTTTGGCCGACAAATAGGTCAGCCGCACGTCGGGGTGCCGCAGCAAAAGCTTGATCAGCTCTTCCCCCGCATAACCGCTTGCTCCAATAATGCCTACGCGCAACATATGCTCCTTTCTTTCGGCGTGCTCCTCAAATTACCTTTTTTTCTCGCCGAGAGTAAATCAAAATGTCGTCTCACTATAATAAAATAAAAAAACACTCTCGTCAAGGATTTTCGTCGGACAAAGCACCCCGCGCTTATAAGCACCTGGCGTTTATTCTGTCTTACGCCAGTATCCACCTTTCTGGTGGAGTATTGCGCGGTACCTTGCCTCATCGGATTAGCAAGTGCGCCGCTTACTGCGGCGGTGTTGCGCCTTCTGCGCAAATAAAAAAGGCATCCAGAGGATGCCTTAGTCATCAAAAAGCCTCTAGATACAAAACTACCGTGTCTTAACCGTTGTCGGAAAAAACGTAGTATTTGTCAATGGTTTCTCGCTTATCGCTTTTAAAGAATCGAATACTCCCATTCCGAGTGGGTGATTA
>JAZDLY010000068.1:0-5147 GCA_043801485.1 Candidatus Omnitrophota bacterium
CGCTTGCCCAGAAACGCACAGCCATGCCGATCAAAATCACAACAGCGCCGGACACAAAAGAAAAATCCGCGAACTGCGCCACAAAGGGATAGATGATAAATACCGGATACGCCAGCCAAAGCCGCAGTTTTTTGAACCGGATGTGTTTCATCGCTGGCTCCTGGTCTTGGCTTGCTTGTGCAACCAGATCACCAACTGAGAAATCGCAGCCGGCGTCACGCCTGAGATCCTGGCCGCCTGGCCAACGGAAACAGGCCTGAAGCGCTCCAGTTTCTCCATAATCTCTCTGGAAAAACCTTTGATATCCTTAAAATTCAAATCCGGCGGAATCTTAATATTCTCGATTTTGCGAAACCGCTGGACCTCTTCCTGCTGACGCTTTATAAAACCGGCGTATTTGATACTGATCTCGATCTGTTCCATCATGGCATGAGTCAACACGGGCAGGCTATCGCACAAATGATTCAGATCCAAAAGGTCCTCAAAACGCACCTGCGGCCTTTTGAGCAAGTCTTCAAAAGAAACCCCTGCTCGGACTTCTGAGGTTCCGAGTTGCTTCAAGCGGTTATTGACATCCCGCGGGGCAAGCCGCATTTTTTTTAAGGTGTCCTTGCCTTCAGCAATCCCTTGTTTTTTTTGCTCAAGCATCTCCAGATCGCGCGCGCTCAAAAGCCCAAGCCTGCAGGCATATTCGCCCAGCCTCAGGTCCGCATTGTCTTCTCTCAAAATCAGCCGGTATTCGACGCGCGAGGTGAACATCCGGTAAGGCTCATTGGTGCCTTTGGTTGTTAGATCGTCAATCAAAACGCCAATATACGATTCGTCCCGTCCCAGGACAAAAGGAGTTTTTCCCTTGGCAGCCAAGGCCGCATTGATGCCTGCCACCAACCCTTGCCCGGCGGCTTCTTCATAACCTGTCGTTCCGTTGATCTGGCCGGCCAGATACAGGCGGCGGCAAAGCTTTGATTCCAGCGTCGGATAATTCTGCGTCGGATCCGCGTAATCATATTCAATGCCGTATCCCGGCCGCATGATCCGCGCCTCTTCCAAGCCCTCGATGGTATGCACCATCTCCAGCTGCACGTCCACCGGAAGGCTGGTCGAGATCCCGTTGGGATAAATTTCCACCGTGTCCAGGCCCTCAGGCTCCAGAAAAATCTGGTGCCGCTGTCGGTCGGCAAACCGCACAATCTTATCTTCAATAGACGGACAATACCGCACGCCCGTAGCCTTGATCTTGCCGGTGTAAAGGGGCGAACGATGCAAAGCAGAACGGATGACCGCATGAGTCTTGGCATTGGTGTAAGTGATATAACAAGAGGCTTGCTTGAGGTTGAGTTTCTGCGTTGAAAAAGAAAACGGCCGCGCCGGATCATCTCCATCCTGGCGCGTCAAATTTTCAAAATGAATACTGCGGCGATCAAGGCGCGGACACGTGCCTGTTTTCAGGCGACCGATCACAACCCCAAGACTTTCGAGGTTTTCGGAGAGCCCCTGGGAAGGCTTTTCGCCAAGCCGTCCACCGGAAAAGTGATCAAGACCGATATGAATAACACCGTTTAAAAACGTACCAGGCGTCAGGACGACGGTGGTTGCGTAAAATTTTTCTCCGACCACAGTGCGCACGCCGATCGCCTGCCTTTTTTTAGTCAATACCTCGACGACTTCTGCCTGTTTGATCTGGAGACCATCGCAATGCTCGAGGATTTCTTTGATAAAAAGTTTATAGCGGAACATGTCCACCTGGGCTCGCGAAGAACGGACCGCCGGGCCTTTGGAGGCATTGAGGATCCTGAACTGAATTCCGCAGGCATCGGCTGCCTTGGCCATAAGCCCGCCGAGCGCATCGATTTCTTTGACCAGCTGCCCTTTGCCGATGCCGCCGATGGCCGGATTGCAGGACATCGCCCCGATGGAATCAAGATTCATCGTCAAAAGCAACACGCGGCAGCCCAGGCGGCTAGCGGCATGTGCCGCCTCAGTGCCCGCATGACCGGCGCCGACGACAATACAATCGTATTTTTTATTTATGTTGGCCATAGAAACTGCTTAAAGCCGGGTTTGGCTTGTTTTGAGCAGGATGTTTGGAGGCCGAAGCTTGTCCTGCGAAGCGGGACGGGCACGGATCCCCCTCGCATTAAAGTCGGGGAGAGCGAGGCCGGTAACTGCAGTAGAGGTTTTTTTCCTCTCAGTCCTTGGCGATTTTTGCCAAGAAACCAAGTGAGACTTTCCTCGCAGGGGAAAGTCGAGCGGTACTGCGAGAAACGAGACAAAGCCGGCTATTGTGTTCATTCTTTGGCTAATTTGATTAATAGGCCCATCAAATCCTTGCCTAAAATTTCTCCGATGGAGCCTTCGGAAACCGCCTTTTCAGAGAAACTCATGGTGCCGTCGGATTTGATCTTGTTACCGGCAATAAGCAATGGCGCCGGATCTGCCGAATGCGCCTTAAGCTCACACGGCGTGGAATGATCAGCAGTCACAGTCAAAATATAATCCTTCAACTTCAATTGGGAAAGCAGCGGTCCAAAGAAGTGTTTGTCGATCGCCTCAATAGATGCTTTTTTCTTATTGTAATCGCCGTCGTGACCGGGTTCGTCCGGGCCTTTGATGTGGATGTAGAGGCCGTCGAAATCCGCGATTTTCTGCAAGGCAATCTTGGCCCAAATCGTGTAATCTACATCCGGATGTCCCGTTGGAGACGGCACGTCTACAATGGACATGCCGGTCAAAAGGGCGATTCCTTTTTCCACCGGCATCTCGACAAACGAACCGAATTTGATCTTGTAGAGTTCCGACAATGGCGGGAATTTAGGCAGGCGGTCTCCGGCATCACGGCAGAGGATAATGTTGGCGGGAACCTTGCCTTCGGCAATGCGCTTTTTGTTGATGGCAGCTTCCTGGAGCACCTTGTGGGATTTTACGGTAAATTCGTTCAGGAGATCTGCGGTATCAATGGCAGGCTTGGACTTTTCATGGCCTGGCATAGGAAAACATGTGGCAACATAGGGCTCGAAAGTCTCTTTGGCCAGGCCAAAAACGCCCTCGCGGTCATACGCCGGGTCCGTATTGGTGATCCAGGCGGAAAGCTGCGTGTGCATGGCGCGGATAACAAGGATCCCCCGGTGCCCGATGGTATTTTTAAACTCAAAAGTAGCGTTGGTCAGGGTGACTTTTGTGTTGATTTCGCGGGCCAAAAGCGTTGCCTCTTCTGTGGTCAGATTTCTTCCGACCCGGCGGTCTTTGATTGTCTTGCCATCGTCTTCCACGGTGGCAAAATTAACCCGGAAGGCCACGTTGCCATCTTCGACTTTCAGGCCTTCGGCAAAAGACTCCAGAGGCCCACGGCCGGTATAATATTTATGGGCGTCATAGCCCAAAAGGCTGATGACAGCAATATCAGACTCAGGCGCTATGTCCTTGCCTACGGTATGAACCACGCCTGTTTGGCCGGATTGGGCCAGTTTATCCATATTCGGCGTAAAAGCCGCCTCCAAAGGCGTCTTATTCTTAAGCGCCTTCACAGGGGTATCGCCCAAGCCATCTAACACAACATACAGTATCTTCTTCATCCTGTTATGCCTCCATTATTTTTTCCAGAACCAAAACATCTTGATATACCGCAAGAAGGGATAATTCTAACACTTTAACAAGGGGGTGACAAGGGAATTCTGGAAGGATTGGTCAGGTCGAAGCTAGAGTATTCCTGGCCCATTGGATGGCCAGATTAGTGGTCTTCTCCTGGGAAGCCCTCAAGGGTTCGATAAAGTCTATCTGTCCCAGAATCTGGTTCCCGGCAAGCTTTTTGCGCATGTTCTCAAACGTCCTGCCCTTGCTGCCGCTGTGAGAGCAAAACAGGGCAATTTTCTTATTCTGAAGCGGCACAGAGGAAAAAAATGAGGCTAACGCCGGCGCATAGGTCCATGTCCAGACAGGTGAGCCGATAAACAACATGTCATACTCCTGCGGATTGATATTCAGAGGCCGCAGGGCCGGTTTCTTTTGAAGCATCACCTGATTTCCTCCCCAGAAAAACTTCATCACCCCTCTGGTTATCTCAGACTCGGGCTTCAATTCCAGAAGATCCGCTTCAACAGCCCCTGCCATGGCCTTGGCCACAAAAGCGGTATTGCCATCCAAAGAATAATAAACGACAAGTTTTTTCATATTCGGGCCAACGTCCTTTTATTTCTTCGTTGCCATGTAAAGACCGTATGCCGCGCCAGCACCCAGCGCCGTGCTCAAAAGAGCGCAACCGGTTGTGAACATCGCCAAACTCAAAAAAATCGAAACGCCGGCAATTAACTTTTTCATCATCTCTCCAATTTTGTTGTTGGTTGAACCACGATGCCTCTCATTTTAACCGCTCGCGACACGGGAATCAATATAAATATCCCTGCATCTCTCTGCCGCTTTAGCGTAATTGTTCCATTTCATCCAAACGGTCGATCTCTTTTTGACTCGACGCGTTGATTTGAGACCTGATGTCCTTTAGCATGGATGAATAATCGGATGTATCGATGCCTTGTTCTGCGGCAACTTCTTTGACTTGGGCGTTGTCCTGAGACCGCGTTGGCTTGAAATACGCCTTGAAACCCATAAACGCCAAAAAACAGACAATCATGACCGCTGCCAACAAACCCGCAAAACTCATTTTACCCCCCCTGAGAGACTTAATGCAACAAATGAGCCTGTCTCTTTTGTTGCATTAACTTTTAAATTGGTCCCAGATCTGCGCCAGCGCCTGGGCAGCGCCGAGCCGCAGTTTGATATCCACAATATGAGAAATCTCGGTCTCCGAAGGATTGATTTCAATCGTCGGCTTTCCGCAACGCCTGGCCTCTATCATAGGCTGCTGGATATAAGGAAAGACGCTTGTTGTGCCAACCGAGAAATAAATGTCAAAACCTTTGCTCAGTTCCCGATAAAGAATTTCTAGCTCATCGGTCGGTAACATCTCGCCGAAAAAAACCACCTCCGGTCGCACAATATGCTTGCATTTCGGACAACGCGGAGGAATATCAACAGCGCTATAGTCTTTAACCGTTGCCTTCCAGCCGCATTCAGGACAAAGCAACTTATGAAAATCGCCGTGGATCTCAATGACGTTTTTGGAACCTGCATCGCGATGGAAGCCGTCGATGTTC
>JAZDLY010000071.1:0-20318 GCA_043801485.1 Candidatus Omnitrophota bacterium
TTTGCGCCTTTGCGGCTGGCCAGCAAAGAAAAAATTCTTGAAAACCTGCGGCGCCTCAGCCGACAGACCGGATACGAGGAGATTTCTTTGCTGTCTTTGTCGTCTTCCGATCATCCGGATATTTGTGGTCTTGTTGACGGCATTATGACGGAATTCAAGGGCAGAGGAGTGAGTGTTTCTCTGCCCTCGCTGAGGGCCAGACACCTGGTCGGTGGGTTGTCGCAGATGCTCTCAACGATGCGCAAGACCACCTTGACGTTCGCGCCGGAAGCAGGAACCCAACGCTTGCGTTCGGTGATCCGAAAAGATCTGGATGTGGAGGAGTTATTTGGCGTTGCCGCGGACGCATTTCGGGCGGGTTATCGTTTTTTAAAACTCTATTTTATGATCGGGTTGCCGACAGAGGAGGAGGAGGATCTTCGTGGCATCGAAGAGCTTTGCCGGCGATTGATTTTTTTAAAAAAAGGGATCGACGGCCGTCCGGCGCAGCTGACCGTCAGTATTTCAAATTTTGTCCCAAAGCCACACACGCCATTTCAGTGGCAGGCCATGGCAACCGTCGAGGAGATCCGCTCCAAGCAGGAATACCTTAAAAAGGCATTTGGTAATCTCAAGGGGAGGGCAAAGCTTAGATTCCACAATCCCGAGATGAGTTATATGGAATCACTCTTCTCAAGGGGGGATCGTCGTCTGTCCTCTGTGATCCTCGGTGCCTATCAGCGAGGTGCCAGATTCGATGCCTGGGAGGAGGGATTTCAATTCGGTCTTTGGCAGGAGGCTTTTGATCAGTCCGGCCTAGATCCTGTGCAATATTTGCGTGCCCGATCAATGTCTGAATCCCTGCCCTGGGATTTTATTGATGTTGGTGTTGCGATGGATTATTTAAGGCAGGAGGCCTGTTTGGCGCTGGAAGGGTGCAAAAAGCATTGACCCAGAAAAGATTTTATGTTAACGTAAAACGAAGAGTTGCAGGAAAAGCTTTTGGTTTTCTGATGTGCAGGTAAATTGTTCGCCTGGTGGGAGTTACGAATGATGAAAATAGGGAAGAGGATGTCGCTGGTCTCAAGGTCCTTGCGAGTTCAGGTGATTGTGGCGTTTTGCCTGATGTCCATCATTCCTATCCTGGTTCTTCTGAATTTTATTTTTCCGAGTCTGTTTCCCAAGACGTATCATCTCGTGGCGTCTTTGGCGGTCGTGGGCATGGTTGTCTTTGGTTTTGTGTTGGTCAAGCGCATTGTGGATCCGATCATTTTGATTGCTTCAGAAGCTAAGGTGATCGCCAAAGGTGAGATCAGCCACACCCTGGATTTTGCGCGCGATGACGAAATCGGAGAATTGAGCAATTCGCTCAATCAGCTGACCCAGCGCATCAAAGATCACATGGATGATCTGAAGGTTTACGGCGAACGCACCAAAGATATTAATATTCAGATCAACCAGCAGGTCAATGCCTTGAGCGGTTTGTTGCAGATCAGCAACTTTGTGGCCAAGGGCACGGCCCTCAAGGATATTTTTGATATTACCATCAGTCGTCTGACACAGGTTGGTGAATCTTCGCTGGCCTTTTTGATTTTTGAGAAAGGGGATCTTTTTGAAATAAAAGCCCATTTCGGCATCGAGGAGGTAACGGTGGCTGCCCTTGGGTCTAGCGCACAGCACTTTGTGTTAAAAAATGTGCTTTCGCTCAAACGTTCTCTGAGGGTGGATAAAACATCGAGGCGAGAGGGCTCGCAAGATCTGTTGAATTTTTTCAATGTGCAGAATCTCTTGGTTGAGCCGGTCATCGTGCAGCGCAGGCCGGTGGGCCTCTTGGGGTTTGGAAACAAGGTTGATCTATTTGAATACACGGAAGAAGATGTAGAATTGCTTAACATTTTTGCTAAGCAATTGGCGATCGCCATTGAAAATGATTTGTTGGTGCGCAAGGTTGAAGATCTGGAAATCAAGGATGGCCTCACAGATCTCTACAATCGCCGTTACATCATCATGCGCCTGGAGGAGGAAATTTTGCGTTCTATTTCTCACCAGAGGCCGTGTGCTTTTGTTTGCGTCAAGGTCGGAAATTTGCGCGATCTTCAATCCAGGGTGGGAGAGGATTACGCCGAGGAGGTCCTGAAAAAAACGGCCAATCTCTTGAAATCGAGCGTGACGGATGTCCACCTGGACAAAGTCGGTCGCATCGAAGACAGTATTTTTGGAATGATCTTACCGGAAAAAAACAAAAGACAGGCCCAGGATCTTGCTGCTGAAATGAAGGAGAAAATAGGGCAGGCGTTTGCTGCCGAAGAGTCTGTCCGTCAGCCCAAGACCGTGGTGTGCGTGGTGGAGAATCCCGTGGATGGTCCGGATGCGGCGACGTTGATTGCCAAGGCTAAAGAATTGTTGAGTTAGGAGACATAGCTCTATGTGTTCGCTTAGGCGCGTGACAACAAAACAATTGGGTGAGCTCCTCATCGAGCGTAAGGTGATTTCGCAGGAACAACTGCAGAAGGCGCTGGAGTTTCAGAAGGTCAACGGCGGCCTGGTCGGAGAGATTTTGGTCCAGTTGGGGTTTTCGAAAGAAGAGGACATCGCCCAGGTCCTGACGGCTCAATACGGTTTTCCTTACCTGCCGCTGGGAAATTACGACATTGATCTCGAAGTGGCTAAAATTGTCCCGGAACATGTGGCCCGTCAGTATTGCCTGATCCCCATTGATAAAATCGGAAACAATCTGACCGTCGCGATGTCCAACCCTTTGAACTCTTCGGCGATTGAAGACATCGAAATGATTTCCAAATGCGTCGTTCAGGCCTTTGTGAGTACGACGACCGATATTCGCAAGGCCATGGAACGGTGTTACGCAAAAAAATAACCTGCCGTGATTTCCCGGCAGGCTTCTTTAAACCCTTGACAACACCCTTGAACATATTTAGCGGAAAGCGTCAAGGATCATCCTTGTTCGCTTGCGCTTACAAGGACTCCCGCTATCGCGGGATTTCGCTGAATTTGCATTAAAGAGCTCAATTCGCTAAATGCACCTTGGGTGCACATTAAGGTGCTTGATTCGACCGTACAACTTACGTTTCCGCCAAAATAATTGGCGGATCCGCCGAAGCTTTGTGGCGGACGCTGAAGCTCCGTAACTCAAGTCCTCATTAAAATCTATGGTTTCCCTCAGAGAGCGTCTGCAAGAGATTTTGATCAAGAACAAATTGATCTCTGAAGACGACCTCAAACTCGCCCTTCAGGTCCAGAAAGAGCACGGCGGAAAATTAAGCGACTGCCTGGTTAAGCTCAACCTCATCAATGAAAAAGATCTCCTGGTGGCCTTGAGCGAAGGCCTTGGTTTGCCTCCGATTTCCCTGACCCGTTTTAAAATCGATGGCGAAGTCATCAAGCTCATCCCCAAGGAAATGGCCAAGCACTATCAGATCATTCCCGTGGCAAAGATGGGCAAAACACTGACGGTGGCGATGGCAGACCCCTTGAATATTTTTGCCATCGATGACGTCAAGAGCCTCACAGGCTTTCAGATCCATCCCATCATCGCCTCCCAGAGAGAGATTCTGCAGACCATCGAACAGTATTACGAAGAGCCGGCGACGCAGGTGATCGACGAGATCATCAAAGAAGTTTCCGAGATTGATATCGAAGTTATCCGGGCGCAGAAAGAGGGTGGTTTCGATACGCAGGAGTTGGTGCGCCTGACGCGCGAAGCACCTGTCATCAAAATCACGAATCTTTTATTGGAGCGTGGCATTGAAATGAATGCCAGCGACATCCTCATTGAGCCCTGGGAGCGCATGATGCGGGTGCGGCTGCGGGTGGACGGGGTCTTGCGGGAAGTCGAAGCGCCGCCCGTTAAATTCCACGCCTCCATAGTTTCCAGGATCAAGGTCATGTCCGAGCTCGACATTGCCGAACACCGACTTCCTCAGGATGGCCGGTTCAAGGTCAAATTGCAGGACCGTTACGTGGACTTCCGCGTGTCGATCCTGCCTTCTTTTTTCGGCGAGAAGGTCGCTTTGCGTATTTTGGATAAAAGCATGGCAACGCTGGATGTCGACCGTCTTGGATTTGACACAAACACTCTGGCGACCATCAAGGCTTGCGCGGATCGACCTCATGGTATGATTCTGGTTTGCGGGCCGACAGGCAGCGGGAAGACGACGACGTTGTATTCTGTGCTCAAATACATCGACAGTCCCGAATACAACATGGTGACGGTTGAAGATCCTGTGGAATACCAGTTGGACGGGATCAATCAGGTGACGATCCGGCCGGAAATCGGCCTGACGTTCGCCGGTTGCCTGCGATCCATTTTACGGCAGGACCCGGACATCATCATGGTCGGCGAAATCCGCGATTTTGAGACAGTGGACATTGCCATCAAGAGCGCCCTGACGGGTCATTTGGTCTTAAGCACACTTCACACGACGACCGCGCCCGGGTCTGTCATTCGTTTGGTCAACATGGGCGTCGAGCCGTTTCTCTTGACGTCTTCGGTCATCTGTGTCGTGAATCAACGCCTGGTGCGAAGAATCTGTGAGTCCTGCAAAGAAAGCTATGTGCTTTCGGATGCCATGATTGAAAATCTGGAGCTCAAAAAACCAAAGACGCTCCTGACGGCTTTTCGGGGCAAAGGCTGCAAGAAATGTTACAACACCGGCTACAGCGGCCGAATTGTCGTTGCCGAAGTCTTAAGTTTTACACCGAAGGTCAAGGAGCTGGTCATGAGCAAAGCCCAGGAATATGAAATTAAGGCCGCGGCGCGCAGAGAGGACATGAAGACGCTGCGTGAAAACGGCCTTCTGAAAGTTTTCGAAGGCGTCACGACGCTTGAAGAGATCCTGCGCGTTACGGCGCCGGACGAACCCATCACATAACGCCATGGCTGTTTTAAAGAAAAAATTGCTGGATCTTCTGGTGGATGTCAAGGTCATCAGCCGCGAAGATAAGGAAAAAGTGGAACGCCTTCACTCAGAGCGTGGCGGTAACCTCAAAGACATCTTGCTTAAAGAAGGGATCGTCAAGGAGCGCGATCTTATGGCAGCCCTTTCGCGCGAGCTCTTCATTCCCTATCTGGAATTGTCCAAATTCAAAGTGGATCCCTACGTTGCGAATCTTTTGCCCGAGAAGATCGCGCGGCAATATAAGGTTGTGGCGATTTCCAAAATCGGCAATGTTTTGAGCGTGGCGATGAGTGATCCCTTGAATATCTTTGCGCTGGATGACCTCAAGACGATCACCGGCTACGACATTGATATTGTTCTAGCCAGTGAAAAAGAAATCACGAAAAACCTCGATAAATTTTTCAGCGGAACGTCTCAGGGCCAGGATATCTCCAGCGTTGTTGAAGAAGAAGAGAGGAAAACCGCAGATGTCGAAGTTGTTAAAATGGAAGGGACTTTGGAAGTCGGGGTCGTGCTTGAGGAGAGCGCCAAGGCGCCGATCGTCAAGATTGTGGACTTGATGCTGACCGAAGGTTTGAGAAAACGCGCTTCGGATATTCATGTGGAACCCGCCGAACGTGACCTGCGCGTGCGTTACCGCGTCGACGGCAGTCTTTACGACACCTTCCGTTTACCTAAGAAAAATCAAAATGCAATTTTGGCCAGGATCAAAATTATCTCGGGGCTCGACATTACGGAAGCGCGCCTGCCTCAGGATGGGCGTTTCAAGGTTAAGCTGCGGGACCGCGAGGTCGATTTTCGCGTCTCCGCACTTCCGACGACATTCGGCCAGAAATTTGTTTTGCGTGCGTTGGATAAGTCCAAGCTCTCCATCGGGCTGGAGACGATGGGGCTTTCGCCGGAGCCCTTGCGTCTTTTTCATGAAGCCGTCAAAAAACCTTACGGGATGATCCTTATCACGGGACCGACGGGTTGCGGAAAATCCACGACGTTATATTCGATCCTGAGCAAATTGAATTCGCCGGAACTCAACATCGTGACCATCGAAGACCCCGTGGAATATCAGCTGGAAGGGATCACCCAGATTCAGACCAAGGCTGAGATTGGCCTGACCTTTGCCTCGGGGCTTCGTTCGGTTTTGCGTCAGAGTCCGGATGTGATCATGGTTGGCGAAATCCGCGATTCCGAAACCGCGGATATTGCGGTCAAGGCTTCCTTGACCGGACAACTGGTTCTCTCGACGCTTCATACCAACGATGCTATTGGCGCGATCACGCGTTTGATTGATATGGGCGTGGAGCCATTTTTGGTAGCCTCGAGTCTTATCGTGACGTCTGCCAAAAGGCTTTGCCGCCGTGTCTGCCTGACGTGCCGCGAACCCGCCAATATCCCCAAGGAGAGCTGGAAAAAATTGGGCATTGACCGTGTGATCAAAGGCCATACGCCAGAGTTCACCAAGAAGGGCAAGGGCTGCGCCCACTGCAACAGCACAGGTTATTTTGAGCGCATCGGCATTCACGAAGTGCTTCTGGTGGATGATTCCATCAGGGATTTGATCATTAAGCGCGCATCGTTGGGTCAGATCAAAGAGTTCGCCATGCAGGAAAAAGGTATGATGACGTTGCGCGACGACGCCATGCTCAAGGTGGTGGAAGGTGTGACGACCTTAGAAGAAGCCCTGCAGGTCACCTCGGTAGAGTAAAGCGTTCTTTGTTGAGTTCTCAGTTGAGGTTTGTTGCGAAACTATGTATAATGTTTTCTATGGGTGAAAAAGTTCTGGTAGTCGATAACGAAGAATCCACATGCACGTTCATCAGGACCGTCCTGTCGACGCGCGGTTTTGAGGTTTCGGCGGCCCAGACGGCCAAAGTCAGCCTTGAGTTATCGCAGGATACCGGTTTTCATCTTGCGTTTGTGGACATTGCCATACGTGATCTGGACGCCCGGTATCTGGTCAAAGAACTCAAGAGCCGCAACGATTGCCTTGGGTTGGTCATCATGGGGCATCATGAACATACGACTCTTATTCAGGAGGCCATGAATCTTGACGTGACGGATTATATCTACAAACCTCTGAGAGCCGAAGAAGTTTATTTCAAGGCCAAGCATGCCCTGGAGATGACGAAGTTCAAGCTCAACAATTTCCGGGCCCTCAAGGGGATTGAGGAGCGCAATATTTCCCTGCAGAAGCAAAATTTGCTTTTGGCCAGGCGCATCGAGGAAAGCACGAAAAATCTGAGCAAGCTTTACGAAGACCTGAAGGAAACCTATATGCGCACGATCAAAGCTTTGGCCCATGCCATCGATGCCCGGGATCACTATACATTTTCTCATTCCGACAATGTCACGCTTTATGCCGAGATGATCGCCAAACAAATGAACGTCGATATGAGCTATATTGAAGACATCAAAGACGCTTGTCAGCTGCACGATTTGGGGAAAATCGGCGTCCACGACAGCGTATTGAGCAAACCCGGCATGCTCAGCCCGGAAGAATTCGAGGAGATCAAATTGCATTCGCAGAAAGGGGCCCAAATTTTAGAGCCCCTGAAGTTTTTAGAGCGCGTGATTGACATCGTACGTCATCATCATGAACGTTGGGACGGCAAGGGGTATCCGGATGGCATCAAAGAGGAGCAGATTCCGTTGGGCGCGCGGGTGATGGCCGTGGCAGATAGCTACGATGCCATGGTGTCCGCGCGGCCTTACCGCAAAGTAGGCCTGTCAAAACAGGAAGCGGTCGAGGAAGTCAAAAAAAACAGCGGCGTTCAGTTTGATCCCAAAGTTGTGGAAGCCTTTTTAAAAATTGTTGACCAATTCTAAGCACTTTGTTGTGCACCGAAGGTGCATTTAGCGAATTGAGCTCTTTAATGCAAATTCAGCGAAATCCCGCGATAGCGGGAATCCTTGCGAGCACAGCGAGCGAGGATTAAATGTTCCCGTGCCTACGAATTGAACACCGTAAGATCTTTTTTGGTGAAATCCCGCGAAGGCGGGAGTGATTAGGAATCGGGATAACCACTTATATATTTTATGCCACTTTTTACCTACAACGCTAAAGACACGCAGGGGTTAAGGCTTTCGGGAGTTTTGGAGGCTGTGACCCAGGCCGAAGTCGTTGATAGGCTTCATAAAAAGGGCCTGATTGTTGTTTCGCTTAAAGAAGAAAAGGTCAAGAAGGTAAAGGAACAGGGTGTCAAGCTTGATGACCTGGTGGTGTTTTCCCGCCAGTTGGCAACGATGGTCGAAAGCGGCATCACCCTGGTTCAATCCCTTCATATCTTGAGCGAACAATCCGAAAACAAAATCCTCTCCGGCGTTACCCTTCAGATCAAAGAGGACATCGAAAGCGGCTCGAGTCTTCATGAAGCCTTGTCCAAGCATCCCAAGATTTTCACGAACCTCTATGTCAATATGGTCAAGGCCGGAGAGACCTCGGGCCTTCTTGATGAGATTCTGGACCGCCTGGCGACGTATCTGGAAAAATCAAGCGCCCTTCAGCGTAAGGTGAAATCGTCTTTGGTCTATCCTGTGGTTGTTGTTTCGATGGCGTTTTTGATCACGATCGTTCTTTTGGTTAAGGTCGTGCCGACGTTCAAAGGCATTTTTGCCACTTTGGGCGGCACGCTGCCGCTGCCCACACAGATTTTGATCGGTATTTCGGATACGCTCAGTAAATACTTCCCGTTTGTTGTGGGAGGAACGGTCGTTCTTGTCTTTTTGCTCAAGAAGTATGCCGATACGCCCCGAGGACGTTACCAGGTGGATTACCGTAGCCTGCGGTTGCCGGTTTTCGGGCCCCTCTTGCGCAAGGTCGTGGTGGCAAAATTCTCCCGTACCTTCGCAACGCTCGTCAAAAGCGGCGTGCCCATTCTCTACGCCCTGGATATTGTGGGCAAGACTTCGGGCAACGTCGTTGTGGAGCAGGCCGTGGCCAATGCCCGCGATTCCATCCGCGAAGGAGAGCCCATCGCCGAACCTTTGTCCAGGAGCGGCGTCTTCCCGCCCATGGTTGTCCGCATGATATCCGTCGGAGAACAAACCGGCCAGCTGGAAAAAATGCTCAACAAAATCTCCGATTTTTACGATGAACAGGTTGATGCGGCGGTCAGCGGCCTGACGTCCATGATCGAGCCTTTGGTCATCGGTCTTCTGGGCATCATCATTGGCGGCATTGTGGTCGCCCTATTCATGCCGATCTTCAAAATCACCGAACTCATTCGTTAAATTTCCCCCTCCTTGAATTTTGACCTTCAGGGTGCTATACTATAATTGAAAATCGGAATACGAAAAACCCGCCACAATACATGGCGGGTCCGCCACGAGGTGTGGCGGAGGTAAACCACCCTGTACCGTATGGTACAGGGCCCGCAAGGGTTCGAAAGAATGGGGCACAAAACTACAGGGCCTAATCGTCTATTCAAGACGAAAGGCAGCCAGTTGCCGCAGAAGGCGGCACACCAACTCATCCGATTGAGTTGGGTGTGTCCGTAGATAGTGCAGCGTGCCTATTCTCAATCGACCGTTCAAGGGAATAGGCTTTTTATTATTGTTTTATCTTGACAATAGAAAGGAGGTGAGATAACCTAGTAACACCAAGTAGGGACAGGCTTTACGCCAATAGCAAGACCAGTTCAGGAATACTACATTCCTCTTACAGCGCAATCTGAGCGTAGAGTCAATCCTAGTCCGGAAAGGAGGAAAGAACGATGCGTTCAAAAAAAGGTTTTACGCTTGTTGAAATCATGATCGTTGTGGCGATTATCGTACTTTTGGCAGCCATCGCAATCCCGAACTTACTGAGAGCGAGGCTAAGTGCCAACGAAGCAACGGCCATTGCGGCCATGAGAACACTGAGCACGGCGTATGAAGGTTACAGGGCAGCTCAATCGCCACCGGCATACCCGGCGGCATTGTCGAGCCTTAATGCCTCCAACCCGCCTTATATTGACGACGTTTTAGCTAGCCAAAACAAGTCCGGCTATACGTTTACTCCGGCTGGCGGCGGCAATACCTACAGCGTTGTCGGCGCGCCTCAGACGCCCAATGTAACCGGCGTCCGCAGTTTCTTTGTGGATCAGTCAGGCGTTGTGCGTGTTGGAACCACTGTGGCAGGAACCCCGATCGAATAACCACATTGGTTGCATAAGAAGTACTTAAAAAGAGTGGTTGTGAATCCGCAGCCACTCTTTTTATTTATTCGGGCAAGAGAATTTGGTTGACTTTTGCTCAGATTTTAATAAGATAAGAATAGCCATAAGGTTAGGAAAGACATGTTGATTAAAAAAGCAAAATCAGGATTTACTTTTTTAGAGCTTTTGATCACCAGCGGCGTCATCATCATCGCCTTGACAGGTCTGCTGGCGACCTACATTACCTGTTATGAGCTCAACGAGACCTCCAAAAATTCAAATTTGGCCTTGACTGAGGCCCAGCGGGTGATGGAGGAGATCTTCAATACAGATTTTTTAAGCGTGCCTGGCGTTTACAATGGTTTTACATTCGCGGTCTCCGGGCTTCCGGCCGGCAATAGCGTCGGCCGCGTGACCGTGGACAACAGCACGAATCCTGATTTGCTCAATGTGACGGTTGGCGTCTGTTGGAGGCAGAGAGATTCCAGGATCATCGGAGAATGTGTGGATTCTTCCGGCATTCTGACGTTTTCGGATGCTAACATCAACGGCGTCCTGGATTCGCCTGTTCAATTGCAAACCCTGGTGGCCCAGCGATGAAAAAAGGCTTTACGCTCATTGAGGTGTTGGTTGTTATGCTGATCTCAACCGTTGTCATCGGGGCTTTAATGATCACCATGTCCGCCGGTCGCACGTCGTGGTATTCCGGGGACACGCAGATTTCTGTGCAGCAGGAATTGCGCAAGGCCTTGGGCCAGATTTCCGATGATCTGCGGCTTTCGTCAGAGAGCCAGATTTCGGTTTTGGCCAACGGCATTCCGTACAATGCCACTTCTTTTAATGTGTCGCAAGGGGTGTTGAGCACAGGAGCCATCAATTGGAGCGCCAACCCTATTGTGTATGCTTTGGCTTCGGGGCAGATCATGCGCACGCAAGGGGCTAGCGTGCGCGTCGTCGCCAACAACATCACCAGCATGATATTTGTCCGGCAAACGGCTTCTTCGGATGTCGTGCGGATCAATCTCACGGCCCAGAAGGCAACGCCGTTTGGTCATATTTTGAACGCAACTGTTGCCTCGGCAGTTTTTTTGAGGAATTGAGGAGATTTTTGGGGAAAGGAGCAAGCCATGCTTAATCGTCGAGGATCGGTGTTGATCATTGCCTATTCCGTCTTGTTTGTTTTGTTGTTGTTCGGCGGAATATTTTTCAGCCGAACCTTGGCTGATATGAAGCTTTTTAACATAAATCGCGAGAGGCTTGAATCGTTCTATCTGGCGGAATCCGCTGTGGGCAGGGGGTTGGTGGAGTTGGCAAGCAGTTATGCCTATGCAGGCACAGGCGGGGTTCCGTGGACCTTGGGCCGCGGCGAATATGAACTCAGCGTGACATCGCTTTCCTCTGACAAAAGGCAGTTGATCGGCACGGGCTACGTTCCCAGCAAGGCCGATAACAGGGCAGAGCGGCGCATTGAGGTCGTTGTGAAAAAAACAACCCCTCCGAATTTCTTTGATCATGCGATTTATTCAGCCAACGAGGTGGATTTCAACGGCAATAGCTATGTGGTTAACGGTGACGTTATTTATGCCAACACCATCGATAATCCGGGCAATGTCAACGGCAACGTTACCAAAGATCCGTCAATTGCGCCTTTGGCGCTTTTTGATTTTGCGGATTTGCGGGGTCTTGCTGTGTCCCAGGGGAATCTTTATGATTCCGACCGCTTGAAGGAGATCGGGAAAAACAAAGAGACCTATCCTTCGCCGGCCGGATGCTCCAACTGCTCGGTTTCGCGCGGGTGCACGGCTGTCGGCGGAGGCGCAGGCATGCCGGAATGTGAATTTTGGTGGGAATATCCCTCAAACCCGACAGACCCTACGACAGGAACGCCCAATGTTGTTTATGTGGAAGGTGACATGGTTTTGAACGGAAATATCGGTCAGCCGGGCGGGTTTTTTCTTGTTGTGGGCAATGTCTTGACTGACCCCAATGATACGTCTGATGCCTCAATCAACGGCAACGGAACGGTCAATGGCTGCATTTATACGCTGGGAAAATTCAGCGTCAACGGCGGCGGCGGTAACCTCAACGTCAACGGCGGTGTTTGGACCGGCAGCGAGGCAGAGCTCAACGGGAATGCCAACGTGACGTATGATCTGGAGTTTATGACGGCGATCAAGGGGCTGGTGGAAGGCCGCGGTTCGACAGACATCGTTCAGATCTTGAGCTGGAGAGAGCTTGTGTAGTTTGTTTCCTCATTCATGAAAGTCGTTAAAAATACCCTCACTCAAGTCAAAGATTTATTTTCGAAGTCCATTTCCGAGGATTTGGCTCCGGTCGGAAGCCTGGGCGTTGATATCGGTTCCTCTGCGGTTAAGGTTGTTCGCCTGGAATCCACCAAAGATCATGTCAAGCTTCTGGGTTTTGGCGTCGAGAAGATTGTGGACAAGAATACCCGGGAAGCCTTGAGCCGTGCCTTGGCCAAAGCCAAAGCAACGCCGCGTCAGAGCGCTGTGGTGTCGGTCGGCGGACAGGGCGTTGTGTCGCGCTACATCGAGCTGCCTGTGATGAATAAGACCGAGCTTGATTCTTCCATGAAGTTTGAAATCGAAAAATACGTGCCGTTTCCTTTGATTGAGGTGGCCTGCGATTACGCGGTGGTCCACGAGATGAAGGACAAAGCGAAGATGTCGGTGTTGATCGCTGCGGCCAAAAACGAACTCATCCAGAAGAAAGTGTCTGTGGCTCAAGAGGCGGGATTGCTGCTGAAGGCCATTGACCTGGATTGCCTGGCTTTGGCCAACTTCTTTTCAGAAATGGTCATAGCGGGCAAAAAAGAAGCCTGCCACGGCATCGTGGACATGGGGCGGGTATTTTCCAGTATCGATATTTTTGCAGACGGGGTTCCGGCGCTCAGCCGCGATATCTTTGTCGGCGGAGACGACATCACCAAAAAACTGGCCGAGACCATGGACCTGGATTATGCGCAGGCCGAGAAGCTTAAAGTGGATCCCCGCGGCAAAGAAAGGGAGTGCTTGGCTGTTTGGGAGTCTGTGCTGCACAATCTGGCGGGCGAAATCCGTATTTCTCTGGATTATTTTGAGGCCAGGGCCAACCGCACGGTCGATAAGATTTATATCGTCGGAGGCGCAGGCCGTCTGTTGGAGCTCCATGACTATTTCGGCCGGCTCCTGGGTGTTGACGTGGGAGCGATCGGCGCGATAGAACGGCTTAAGTTTGAAGACACAAGTCTCAAAGAAGAATTCGAGAAAAACAAAGACCTCCTGGCCATTGCCCTGGGCCTGGCCCTGCGATAAACCCTTATGCTGATTTCCATCAATCTATTGCCCAAGTCTCAGAGAAAAACAGAACACAAGGTGGTCCTTCCTTACAAGACTGTCTTTCTGGGCACGGTTCTGTTTCTATTGTTTGTGCACGTTTGTCTGCTTTTGGTGGCAGGCTATAAACAAGTCCAGATATTGGGCCTGCAAAGCCGATGGAGCCACATGTCCTCCGGCTCCAAAGATTCCGTTGCCATGCGCAAAGAAATCAAGGACCTGGAGGCCAATACCAATTCCCTCAATGGGCTGTTGTATCGTCGTGCCAGTGTGACGGAATTGCTCAGTGGTCTGAATGCCGCTGTGCCGAAGGGCTTGTGGCTGGAGCGTTTTACTTACGGAGACGATGGCCTTTTGATCCAGGGAAGCGTTGTATCTCTGACACAGAATGAGATGACGATTATCGGAAAGTTTTTACAGGATCTCAAAAACAACAAATTGTTCATTTCTTTGTTTTCAAAGATAGAGCTCAGTTCCGTGTCGCGCCGAACGATTAAGACCTACGACGTCGTGGATTTCGTATTTTCCGGAGAGTTCAAGTGATGAAGACCCCAGGGACTTTGAATCAGTATAAAGGACAACTGAACTCGCTCAAAGAAAACCCCAAGGTGATCGTGGCCATTGCGGTTGTATTTTTACTGCTGGATATCGCGGTGCTTTTGCGCGGACAATTTCAGGTGGTCGGTCGCATGTTTGTCAAGGCCGGCAAACTCAAGACGGAGATTCAGGCCGCCCAGACGGACGCAGCATTTTTTTCTACGTACAAAAATCGACAGGCAGACCTTAAAAAAGAAATCGAAGACCTCAACAAAAAAATTATCTTAGAGGAAGCGGTGCCGCGGGCCATTGAGTCTATTTCCAAATTTGCGGAGCTCAGCGGCGTGCGCATCCTGAGGATCAAGCCTCTTGCGGATGCCGCGACCGCAAATGCGGGAGCCAAGGCATTGCCGGCGAGTGCGCAGCGGCAGAAGATTTCCCTCATCGCCAAATGCGGCTTTCACCAGACAGGCAGATTCATAGGGCTTCTGGAGAGCGCGGCGATCTTTTTTGACATCAGGAGCATCGAAGTGCGCTCTGATGAATCGGAATACGGCAAACAAATGGTTACATTAATTCTTGAAGTCTTAGTCAAAAAGCCTTAAAATAGGGCTATGAAGTTTTTTTCTTCGCAAACAATCATTTTGACCGTCATCGTGTTTTTTGAGGTTTCTGTTGTTTTGGCCCAGCCTAAACAAAACAGTGGCTATTCTCCGCAAGGCAAAAGGGATCCTTTCGTTTCTTTGATAACGCCAGCCGGTTACCTCTTGGACTTAGAACCCCAGGACGATAGTGAACTGAGATTAGAAGGCATTATGTTTGATGCTAACGGCGATTCTGTTGCCATCATCAATGGAGAGCTGATCAGGGTTGGTGAGACCATTGGCGATGTTGTGGTCGGCGGCATTGAAAAAGATAGAGTGACGGTTATTAAAAACAACGAAAAAATTGAACTAGAACTTAGGAGGGAGGAATAAATGCGCCGACTTACGAATAGTTTTTTGGTGAGTGTGTTTGTGATCGTGGGGTTGTTGTTTGTTTGTTCTTTGGGTTTCAGCCAGGAGCAAAATGCTCCGGTGGCAAGTGTTGATGAAACCGGTGGGGCTGTGATGAGCGCAGCCGCGGATGTCGCTGTTTCCGCTTCCGGTGAGCCTGCCATGGTTCAGGAGGCTCCGGCAGCACCGGTTGCTCCGAAAATCGAAACGATCACGTTGGATTTCAAGGAAGCAGACATCCGTGATGTTCTCAAGATCATCGCCTATAAAAGCGGGATGAATATCGTGGCGAGCCCCGAGGTGTCGGGAACGGTCAATGTGCGTATCTCCGACGTCCCCTGGGAACGGGCGCTGGACGTGATCCTGAAGACCTATGGTTATGCCTATGACAAGCAGGATAAAATCATTATGGTGGCACCTCTGGAAAAACTGACGGCACAGAGGAAAATGGAGCAGGATTTGGCGCAGGTCCAGCCGACGGTCACCCAGGTTATTGTTTTGAAATTCATCGATGCGGTTGATGCCAAGAAAGCCATCGAGCCTCAGCTTTCTCCGCGGGGCAAAGTAACGGTTTTGGAAATCACAGGCCAGGCCGGATGGGGATTCGGCGGAACTTTTGCCGAGAAACGCTCGCGGGCCGGAGCGACCACAAGCCGTTCCAAAACACTGATTGTTTCAGATATCCCGCCGGTTTTTGACAAAATCGCACACGTCTTGGACGGCATTGACGTCAAGCCCAAGCAGGTCCTGATTGAGACCAAGCTTGTTGAGATCAACCTGGATCGTTTGAAAGATTTTGGTTTTGATTATGCGACAGGCGGGGCCGGTTCTGCGTCGGCTACGAGCGTAACGACGGAAAGCGTGACAGACGATCTGTTCGGCGGGGGTCGTGTGTTTGGAGCTCAGGTGACGCCTTCGGCTTTTGGTCCTAAGGCCACAGGCATCACAGCAGCAAACACAGGGCTCAAGATGGTGTTTCAGAAATTGTCAGGGACGCGTTTTGAGATTGTTCTGCATGCGCTGGAGGAAAATGTGGCGGCGAAGATTTTGTCGGCACCCAGCATTTTGACTTTGGACAATCAGGAGGCAACGATTTTGGTCGGCCAACAATTTCCGATTGTCACCACCAGCAAGAGCAGCGATACGGCCACGACCATTGACGTGACATTGGAAGAATACAAAGACATCGGTATTCAGCTCAACGCCGTGCCTCAGATCAGCGGGCCGAATAAAGATTACATCAACATGATCATTCATCCGGCTGTAACTTCTGAAGGGGCGTTGATTGAAAACAAATACCCGCGTATCACGACACGCGAAGCGCAGACGCAGGTGTTGATGAAGAGCGGCGAGACCATCATGATCGCAGGTCTGATCAAGGATGTCAAGACCGAGGGAATCCAGGGGGTTCCTTTCTTGAGAAAGATTCCTTTCATAGGCAAGGTTTTTGAGCGCAGGACCCTGGATATCGAGAAGATAGAGCTTTTGATTTTCATCACCGCTCATATCGTCGACGACGAAAGTCTGACCAAGGAACAAATTGCCGCGTTGGAGCGGAACCTAAACTTTTCTGCGCGGATGAAATAATTGTTTTGTTACCAAGGACGGTTGGCCAAAAACACTACGCACTTAGGCCAGAGCGCTATGGTGTTACGGTTTTTGGACACAATGATGGCTGGTCCACATAGATTTCCTGTTAGAGAAAATGCATCCTAAGAGAGAACGAGGTTCTCTAACAGGGTATAGTTTTCGATTGCGAAAATTTGGGAACATGATTTATATTTCCCACCTGGACCTCATGCGCGCGCTGAGCCGCGCTGCCCGGCGGGCAGATTTGCCCGTGGCCTTGACGCAAGGATTCAGCCCTCATCACAAAATCAAATTAACAAGAGCTTTGAAGTTGGGCGTGCCTTCTGATAACGAAGAGGGAGAATTGGTGTTGAGCGAGCCCTGTGGAGAAACTCTGCTTCAAGCGCGCTGGCAGGCTCAGTTGCCGGATGGCCTTGAGATCAAAGATGTAAAGGAGTTGACGTGAACAAGAAAGAAATTCTGATCAATTGTGAACAACAGGAAAAAAGAGTCGCCATCCTTGTGGAGGGGCGGCTGGAGAATTATTTTGTTGAACGGCGGCGGGAACGTACGACCGTGGGCAATATTTATAAAGGCCGCATTGAGACCGTTGTTCCATCGGTCGGGGCCGCTTTCGTGAGCATCGGTCTTGAGAAAAACGGCTTCCTTTATTTGAACGATACCGCCAGCCTTGTCCTGGAAGAAGATATTGAAATTGCCAACGGTGCTCCCCTGAAGAAACCGCAGCCACCTGCTTTAAAGCAGGGGCAGGAGTTGATGGTGCAGGTGACCAAGGAACCGTTCGGCACCAAGGGTCCGAGGCTCACCACAGATATCAGTTTGCCCGGAAGATATTTGGTCCTTATGCCCTTTGAAAAGCACCGGGGAATTTCCAAGAGGATCGATGACGACGCTGAGCGCAAAAGGCTGCGGCAGATTGTGGCCGAACTAAAAGCGCCGCCGCAGATCGGCATCATCGTGCGGACCGTCGCGGTGGGCGCGACCGCCAAAGAGATTCAGCGGGACTTATCGCTTTTGTTACGGCTTTGGGAAAACATCGAGAAGGCTTCCCGCCGGAAAAATGTGCCCTTTTTGATTTACGAAGATTATGACCTGGTCTTGCGCATGCTGCGCGATTATTTTAACGAAGAGATCGGCACCATCTGGATTGATTCCAAGGAAGAATTCAAACGCGTTTTACGGTTTGTGAAGTCCTTCATGGGCCGTGTGGCACACACCGTTCAGTTCTACCGGGACAAGACGCCTCTTTTTGAAAAAAAGAACATTGAAGACGAAATTGAAAAGCTCTACTCCAACAAGGTTTATTTGAAAAGTGGCGCTTATATCGTCATTGAGCCCACAGAGGGACTGACGGTGATTGATGTCAATTCGGGAAGGTTCCGAAAGAAAAACATCAACCAGGAAGCGATGGCATTCCAGGTCAATATCGAGTCTGCGCGGGAAATCGCCCGCCAGCTGAGGTTGCGCGATGTCGGCGGCATCGTTGTCGTTGATTTCATCGACATGATGCAAGATAAGCATCGGCGGGAATTGATCAATATTTTCAGACAATCTCTATCTCCGGACCGCGCCAAGACCGACATTTTAGGCCTCTCCAAGCTCGGATTGGTGCAGATGACGCGCGAAAGAACCCATCGGACCCTGGAGAGTATTTCCTACAAGGATTGTCCCTATTGCCAGGGCAAGGGCAAGATTCAGTCTGCTTTTTCCACAGCCCTCCATGGCTTGCGGGACCTTAAGAATCATCTGGCCAGCCACAAAATGCGCAAAGCGACTCTGGAGGTTCATCCGGAAGTGGCCCAAAGCCTCAATAACGAGAACTTTCAGGCCCTGCGCAACACCTCGAGGCGTTTTGGCGTTAGGATTGAAGTCAAGCCCAACGAGTCCTTCCATCTTGAAAAGGTCGTGATTTCCTAGAAAACCTCTTCCCGACCCCTCTTGAACGAAAACATTGACGGTGGGGCTTCCTTGTGTTATATTTTATGTTCTCGATTAATCATATAAGGTTGGAACTTAACTGCTTCTAAAATAAGGAGTAAGAACATGTACGCAATTATCCAAACCGGTGGTAAGCAAGAAAAAGTGAACGTTGGCGATGTGTTGACCGTAGAGCGCCTCCCTAAGAAGAAAGACGTGAGCTTTGCGCACGTTTTGGCACTCTGTGATGGTGATAAAATTGAGATTGGCCATCCGTTCGTCAAGGGCGCAAAAGTCAATGCCCAGATTCTCGGAGAGGTTCGCGGGGAAAAGTCCGTTTCGTTCAAATACCGTCGGCGCAAGAGCTCTCGCAGGACACGCGGCCACCGTCAGACACTGACAAAAGTCAAAATCACAGAAATCGCCTCCTAACGTTGTTCATTCGACGCCAGCGTTGTTTTGACCCACATGTTTATTGACACCGCAAAGATTACTGTGAAAGCCGGTGACGGAGGCAAGGGATGCCAGAGTTACTTCCGGGACAACCGTGTTGAACACGGAAAACCAAACGGCGGAGACGGCGGGGACGGCGGCAACGTTATTTTGCGCGCGGACTCCACTATTTACACGCTGCTTGATTTTCAATACCGAAGGCATTTTAAGGCCGAGAACGGCAAGCACGGGTCCAGCAACGATAAAGTCGGGGCGCGCGGTCAAGACTGTTTGGTGCGCGTGCCGTTGGGCACCGTGGTGACGGATGCCGCAACGGATTGCCTGATTCGGGATTTGAGTGAAAATGATCTCCAGGTTGTGGTGGCGCAGGGCGGCCGCGGCGGTCGCGGAAATTCCAGAAAAAGAGACGCGGAATTCGGCGTACCGGGAGAAGTACGGAAACTTGTGTTTAATCTTAAGCTCATCGCGGACGTCGGGATTATCGGGTTTCCGAATGCCGGAAAATCGACACTTGTCTCTAAGATTTCAAACGCCACGCCTAAGATCGCCAGTTATCCGTTCACGACCAAGGCCCCTATTTTGGGCGTTGTGCGCCTGGATGATGAGCAATCGTTTGTCATCGCGGATATCCCGGGCTTGATCCATGGAGCACACGAGGGCAGGGGGCTCGGAGACCGTTTTTTAAAGCATGTCGAGCGCACAAAAATTCTGATCCACTTGATCGACATGGCCGCTGTGGACGGACGGGATCCGTTCGAAGATTATGCCACGATCAACAAGGAATTGAGTTCTTTTTCCGAGGACTTGAATCGGAAAAAACAGATTTTGGTGGCAAATAAAATGGATTTGGAGAGCGCTCGCGCCAACATCAAGAAGTTTAAAAAGCGCACCAGAAAGAAAATACTGGAAATCTCGGCCTTGTCGGGCCAAGGCCTGGAGGATCTCATTGAAGAAATCGCAGAAAACTTCTCGTAAGATCGTCATCAAAGTCGGATCCAGCATCTTGACCGGCGGCGGTTTGTCGATCTGTGATGAAAATTTGAGCTGTATTGTCCGGCACGTGGCTGACTTTATCGGGCAGGGGCATCAGGTTATTCTTGTGACCTCAGGTGCTATTGCCAGCGGTTTGTCGGTTTTGGGATTCAAGAAGCGGCCGACAGCGTTGTCGGAATTACAGGCGGCTGCTGCCGTTGGACAGAATATTTTGATGCATTCCTACAGCGTTGAATTCCAGAAGCAGGGGCTAAAATGCGCGCAGATCCTTTTGACCCGCGAAGACTTTGCCGATCGCAAGCGCTATCTGAATGCGAAAAATACCATCCACACGCTGCTGGCGCACAAAATCGTTCCCATCATCAATGAAAACGATGCTGTTTCGGTCGAAGAGATAAAATTCGGCGATAACGATACGTTGTCGGCGCGCGTTGCGGCGGTTGTGGAAGCCGAGGGACTTTTGATCTTAAC
>JAZDLY010000095.1:0-2295 GCA_043801485.1 Candidatus Omnitrophota bacterium
CAAAAACAAGACACCGGCGGCCGGCGGCTTCGACCTCTTTCTGGGTGGCGGCAGCGATTTCCTTATTGACATCGCAGAGGGCGATGTCCGCCCCTTCCTTGGCAAACAAAAGCGCGATCTCGCGGCCGATGCCTCTGGCGCCGCCTGTGACCAAAGCAACCTTATCCTTTAATGGCATACCCCTGCCTCCCTGTTCTGAAGATCAGACCACTTGCCAACGCTAGTAACGTTCACCTGAGCGTCAATCTTTTTAAAAAAACCCTTGAGAACAGTGCCAGGCCCCACTTCAAAGAACCTCCCCACGCCTTCTTTAAGCAAGTATCTCATAGAGGCCTCCCAAAACGTTGCCGAATTCACCTGTTTAATCAAATTGGACTTGATCACCTGAGGGTTCGTCTCGGGCAAGGCATCGACATTGGAAATCAAAGGACAGTGCGGCGCTTCAAATTTAACTTTTTCGATCTCTGCCTGAAGTCTTTGCGCTGCCTCATTCATCAAAGAACAATGAAAAGCGCCGCTGACATCAAGGAGAATCGATCTTTTGGCCCCCTGCGCGCTCGCCGCTTCAGAAGCCTTGCGAAGATTCTCTTTTGAACCGGAGACAACCACCTGACCCGGACAGTTTAAATTCGCGATTTCGCAGCCGGTCGTCTGACAAATGAGTCGCACGACCTCTAGTCCAAGACCTAAAATACACAGCATCCCGCCGGGATTTTTGGCAGCAGCTACTTCCATGAATTCACCGCGCTTTCTCACCAAGCCAACGGCGTCGCCCAAACGCAAAACACCTGTGGCGACAAGGGCCGAGTACTCCCCCAGGCTCAATCCGGCGACATAGGAAGGTTCCACACGATGCGGCGTGGCTTTCCAGACTTCTAAAGCCGCGATGCTTGCCGTCATCACAGCCGGCTGGCAATTTTCCGTTTTGGTGAGCTCCTCAAAAGGCCCTTCAAAACACAGCTTGCTCAAAGAAAAACCAAGAACTTGGTCAGCCTCGTCAAAAATCTTCTTAGCCTGGGGCGCGGCATCGTACAAATCTTTAGCCATACCCACATATTGGGCACCCTGACCGGGAAAAAGATAAGCGAATTTCATAAGTTAGGTTTTCTGCCACTGAATGACGCAAGAGCCCCACACGAGGCCTGCGCCAAAGGCATCCAGGACCACACTGCTGCCGGGTTGGATGCGGTTGGCCTGATACGCCTCGGCAAGTGCCACCGCCGTAGACGCCGATGACATATTGCCGTAACTGGCGACATTGAAAAAGATTTTTTCAAGCGGTAGGCCCATCTTGCGCGCGACCGCATCCAGGATGCGCATATTAGCCTGATGAGGAATAAAACAATCGATATCTTCGACGCCGAGATCGCACTGCTTTAAGGCCTTGCAGGCTGCGTCGGACATGATCTTGACGGCGAGTTTAAAAACTTCATTGCCTCTCATTCTGATAAAATGAAGCCGTTCGTCAACAGTCTTTTTGGTTGTGGGATTGCGGCTTCCGCCGGCAGGAATCAATAAGAGCTCGCTTAAGGATCCGTCGCTGCCCAGGTAGCTTCCGATCAAACCACCGTCTTTAACGGGTGCCAAAACCGCGGCCCCGGCGCCGTCACCGAACAAAACACAGGTATTGCGGTCCTTCCAATCCGTAACACCTGAGAGTTTCTCAGCTCCAATCACAAGGGCATTTTTATAGAGGCCGCCGGCCAGCAAATGCTGTGCCATCACCAGACCGTAAACAAAGCCGGCGCACGCCGCACTGATGTCAAAACAAGCCGCGTGCTTGGCGCCTAAATTATTCTGAATAAGACAGGCTGTTGCCGGAAACTGATAATCCGGTGTGATGGTTGCCACAATGATGAGCTCAATGTCCTCTGGTTTGATCTTTGCATGCCTTAGCGCCTCTTTGGCAGCTTCCGAAGCCAGAACGCTGGTCGACTCATGGGCATCGGCTATCCGGCGTTCTTTAATCCCCGTGCGGGTGATGATCCATTCGTCGCTGGTATCAACCATGCCCTCCAGGTCCCTATTTGTCAGGACCTTTTTGGGGACGTAGGACCCTAATCCGATAATACCGATATGTTTTTGGGAAGATTTCATAAGAGGCAAAGCTTAAACCGGCGTCGCCTTAGCAAGGGTTTTTTTCATCCGCTCGATGATATCCTGGTTAATATGGCGCTCGACTTCGTCTTTGGCAAATCGGATCGCGTTCATGACCGCCTTTGACGAAGAGCGGCCATGACCAATGATGACAACCCCGTCCACGCCCAAAAGCGGCGCGCCGCCGTACTCGGAATA
>JAZDLY010000097.1:0-9305 GCA_043801485.1 Candidatus Omnitrophota bacterium
TGGAATTGGGGGGCGCGCAGAAGCATGTGCTCACACTTTTGTCGCATCTGGATTCTTCGCGCTACGAGAAGCATCTTGTTTCCTCCGACGGGCTCTTGGCACAGGATGCCAAGCGTCTGACGGATGTCCGCGTCCTGCTCCTGTCTTCGTTGACGCGCCTGCCGAATCCTTTCCTGGACCTCGTGGCTTTTTGGGTGTTGGTCTGGTACATGAAAAAATATCAAATCCAGCTGGTCCACACGCACAGCTCCAAGGCAGGGATTTTGGGGCGGTGGGCCGCAAAAATGGCCGGGGTCCCGGTCATCCTTCATACAGTTCACGGCTGGGCCTTCCACGACTATCTCAAAAGTTTTTTCAATGATTTTTGCATTTTTCTGGAAAAATTGACCGCCACCATCACCACAAAAATAATTGTTGTTTCGCAGCATGATCGCCAAAAGGGACTTCGTTGCGGCATTGGCCGCCAAGACCAATACGTGGTTATCCGTAATGACGTTGGTTTGGACGCAACGCCGAGAACTGCACGCCAGAAAGAGGACATCAAACATGCGGTGGGTGTTGGCGAAGAGCGTGTTGTGACGATGATTGCCTGCTTTAAGCCGCAAAAAAACCCCCTGGATTTTATTAAGGCAGCCGAGATGGTCAAAGCGGTTTGTCCGGATACAAAGTTTCTTCTCGTCGGGGATGGCGCGCTGCGTGCGTCTGTGGGCAAAGAGATTCATCGCCGGCATCTGGATGCCGATGTTCTGATGCTGAGCTGGCGCAGGGATATTGGCGATCTTCTTGCCATTTCGGATGTTGTGGTATTGACTTCGCTCTGGGAAGGACAACCGCTTGTTTTTCTGGAGGCCATGAGTTTTGCCAGGCCCATTGTGGCTTACGATATCTGCGGCAATAACGAAGTTGTCAAAGATGGCTTCAGCGGTTTTCTGGTGCCTCCCGGGGATATCCGGCAACTGTCTGAAAAGATTAGACTTTTTTTGGTAAATCCCGAACTTCGTGATAGAATGGGAAAATTAGGAATGCATCTATTGTCCGGCGAATTGGTTAGGACATCATCCATGGTTACACTCATCGATTCGTTGTATAAGGAATTGATGGCACGCCTACGATGCTAATCGCTTTCTTAACCGCTGTTGGCTTAGGTTACTTGTTGGAGCTTTTTTTTGTTCCTCTGGGGCAACGCATGAGAGTCTTGCGCTCGCCTGCACAAGATGGCCAGGCCGGTGTTTCAAAATTGGGAGGCGTGGCCATTGCTATTTCGTCGGTCGCAGGGATCGCAGGCGCGACGCTCTTCGCACATTTTCTCAACCGCGATCTTCAAACTTTTCTCATCGCCCTGAGCATGGCTTTTGTCTTGGGGGCCTTAGATGATTTCTTGAATCTTCCCCCTGTCCGCAAGTTAACGCTGCAGCTTTTGATCGCCGTTTTTCTTGTTTCGCGCGGTATCGTCACGCAGATTGTTTTTTTTGTCCCTGGCCTTCAATATCCTGATTTCGATTTTTTGGTTTGTCGCTGTCATGAACGCGATCAATTTTTTGGATATCCTCGATGGTTTGGCCGCCGGGGTTTCGGCGATTTGCAGCGCGACGTTCCTTTATATTTCTTTTCGAACCGGCAATACAACCACCGGAATTTTGTGCGCAGCCCTCTTGGGAAGCAATCTTGCTTTTTTGCGTTTCAACAAATCGCCGGCGCATCTCTATATGGGAGAGATGGGGAGTTTTTTGAACGGCATTTCGCTGGCCGTGATCGCTGTTATGCTTGGCTATGCGACGCTGGGCCGCGAGTCCGCCCTTTTCGTCCCTTTATTGATTCTGGCCCTGCCGCTTTTGGATTTAGGCTATGTTGTTTTTCGGCGCTGGAAACTGCGCAAGCCTTTGTCGCAAAAAAGCCGCGATCACTTGGTGCTCTGCTGGGTGGATGCCGGCATTCCCTGCCGCCGGGTCATCGCCCGGATGGTTGGCCTTAATCTGCTTTGGTGTTTTGCCGCGGTTTTGTTGTTTCACGCATTTACGACGGTCAGCTTGCTTTGCGCGGTTTTTGCGATTGGTTTATGGGTCAGGTGGAAATGAGTAAAAAACTGCTTGTGGTTTTTGCGTGTTTGGGGATTTTTTTTATGGCGCATGATGTGGTGCGTTCCCAACAAGATTCGCTTTCCTGGGAAGAAGAAATGGCTAATTTTACGGTCAATCGCGTTGTCAAAACCATTGATGGCGCTCGCTTCGTAGTTGAGCCGGACAGGCCCATCGAAAAAGTAAATGGGATTTATCGACCGGTTGGCATTGAGAGATATTTTACTTTCAAATTGGAGAAACTAGAACTTAAGATGAATGAAAGCAACCAGGCCCTGGAGAGGAAGCTTGAGAAAAAGATCGAGGATTTGGCGGAAAAACAGCAAGCCTTGGAGCAGAAGTTGAAGGAAGCTATCCGTCCGCAAATCCCGCAGGCTTCCAACGCCACGATCGAAGAGGTTGCGGGTAAATAATGCCTCAAGAATTTGTGAAATTCTGTGGCTTTGATGTTATCAACACGCTATAATATGTGCCTATGAGGCTAAGAGTTATGTCAAAAAATCTAGCGGGAACAGCAGTCCTGGGCCTGGTTTTTTGTTTAGGATTCAGTTGGTCGTTTTCTGTCGGTGCTGTCCAGGAAAGCGAGACGCCCAGCGTTGCTGTTCAGGACACACTCAACGATTTTGACGATGCGTTTGAGGCCTTAAAAAACGAGAGGAGCTCTCTGCGCGAGGAGATCGAAACGTTGAGGCTGGAGCAGCGCGCCCTCATGGATGGTGTCAAAAAGAAACTGGAAAACGCGCATGAACAAAAGCAGAAACAGACCGAGATTCTCGAGGCGGTCCAGAATAAGATGACAGAGCTGAAAACAAAAAAGGAAGAACTTGAGGGACAGCTCGAAGAGAAAAAGGCCAGGATTGAGCGTTTTGATGAAACACTGGTCGTCAAAGATTCCACGGTCGAGGGACTCAAGGAGGAAAACGAACAATTGAGGCTGGATCTGGAGGAGTCAGAACAGGCCCTGCGCAAGGCAACTTCAAAGATGCAGGAGCTACAGCTGGAAAAAGAAGGGATTTTAGAGGAGTTGGACCTTTTGCGCGACGAACGAAAAAATATCCTTTTTGGCTATAATGACGAGCTCTCCACGGTCCGGGACCAGCGCAGGACGTTGGAGTCGCGCATGGTGTCTGCAGAGAAAAAAGCCAAGAGATTGACCGAGCAGCTTGCGTCTGTTCAGGACCAGCAGGACGCCTTGTCTGAAAAGCACAGGGTCGCTTTATTGAATGCGCGCAAAGACCAGAGGGACTTGGAGCAGAAGCTGGTAAAATCCGAACAGGACCGGCAGGAGCTTTTTCAGGAAACTAAGGCTGAGATGGCCAAAGTTAAAGCAAAGCTGAGCATCGCTGATAGCAAGGCTCAGTCCCTTGAGGACAAGAACAATCGCCTGACAGAGCAATTGGCCCAGGAGACCAAAAAGGCAAAGTTTTATATCGATCGTCTTCCTCAGCTTGAGAAAGAAAGCGAGGCGTTGATCAAGAAACACAAAAAAGAGTTGATCGAGTTGTCCCGCTATGTTGAGGCGACCAGAGAAAAGAACAAACTGGCTGAAGAAAAACTGAAATTCAGCGACACCAAATTGCAGGAGAGCCAGGAAAAATTGAAGACCACGCAGCAAGAACTTTTGGGTCTTCAGGAAAAACTGGATTTCTTAAGCCAGGAGCGCAGCCCATTGTTCAAAAAGGTCCAGGAATACGACGAGCGCCTAAAAGTTTACCAGGAGCAGTTGAAATCAGCGGAAGACAAGCTCGTCGCGGCCTTGGCTGAAAAAGAAGGTGTTGCAGGTGAAGATCTGAAGCGTTCTGCGGCCGAAATAGCCGCGCTGTCCAAGGAGTTCGACAAGGTCAAGGCGCAATTGGTTTCAACAGAAAGTGAATTAAAATCCAGCCAGAGGCAGTTCAAGACTCTGGAGTCCGAAAATAAAGGCATCCTGAAAGAAAAAGCGGAATCACGCAAGGAGCTGGCGGCGATGAAAGATAAATTGCAGAAGAGTGAAGACAAGCTTGAGGCCGATAAGAGAAAATTGGGAGAAATGAAAATAGAATTAAACGATTTGTCCCAAAAGGTCCGCCAGTTGGTCAACGACTACCGGAAGGCCGAAGTTTTTTAACCCGCCCGCTCGAATAAGATGGCACATTTTTTAAAGCACATTTCTCCTCCCAGCATTGATTACATTTTTTTCTTTTACGGCGCTTCGTTCATCGCGCTCGGTGCGGTTTGCTTTTCTATCCTGCGGCGCAGCGGTGAAACCAAAGGTCTGGCCTGGTGGTGGCTTGGGCTTTTTGGTTTCATGCACGGCTTGAATGAGTGGATGGACATGGTCGCTGTCTCCCTTCCGTTTTTTTCCGACCAACCTCTTTTCACGGCGGTCCGGCATGCGGTTTTGCTCACTTCGTTTGTGTTTCTCATGGAGTTTGCTCGAAGGAGCAGTTTCATTGTTTGGAAAAAAAGAATACAGCCCCATTTTTACGCGCTCCTGTTAATTTTCGTTGCACTGGGGATCAGAAATAGTTGGACAGGTTTTGCAGCGTTGGTGCGATATGGTTTCGGGTTTCCAAGCGCTGTCTGGTCGGCTTTGATTTTTCTATTCTATCACCGCACCCTTGAAAAGCCGTTGTCCAGAGAATCTCAAGTTTTCTTGAAGGCATCCGGAATCGCCATGGGATGTTATGGCATTTTGACAGGTTGCATTGTTTCCCCAGCCAATTTTTTTCCCGCGTCTGTGCTCAACACGGAAACATTTTTGAACACGGTTGGCACCCCTGTTCAATTTTTTCGAGGTTGCTGTGCTTTTGTGGTTGCAGTTTCCGTCGCCGTCTATGCCGTCAAGCAGAGCCTTATGGCGTTTTTTAAAGATGAAATTTTTAAAGCAAAGCATTTTGCGGTCTTGACCTCAGTGACTGTTTTGGCGGTTATCGGTCTGTTTTGGGCCGGCCTTGAAGCCGTTGACCACTATTCTTACAAGGTTGAGCAAGATGAGCATGTCGCGCGCCAGCTCAGGGCGCAAATGTTTTCACAGTTTGTGCAGATGACTGTGACAAGGCTGGAACCCATTGAGGCCCTGGCCACGAATCCTGCCATTGTTTCCGCGCTGGATTCGCCGATGCTTACCGAGGCGCATATTCAGGATATGAATGAGCGTCTGGATCGCTACAGGTTGGCCATGAAGGCGGACGTGTGTTATGTCATGGACAAAACGGGGCTGACGATCGCCTCGACCAATCGCGATACGGACAAAAGCTTTGTGGGAAAAAATTATGCCTTCAGGCCATATTTTCAAGAAGCAATTCATGGCAGGCCTTCTGTTTATTTGGCCAAAGGGGTCACGTCCAAAGAACGCGGCATTTATGTGGCTTATCCGGTACACCCGTTGAGCGGCGGCAGTCCGATGGGCGCTCGAGGCGTTGTTGTGGCCAAGGATAACCTCGCTCAGGTCGCCAAGGCTTTTGCGACCTATCCCCATGTTTTTTTGGTCAGCCCGGAAGGCATCATTTTTATTTCCAGTGATCCTGAAATGGTTTTTTCAAGCATAAGGGATTTCACGTCATCCGAAGTCGCGCACCTGAAAGACTCAAAACAATTCGGCGAAGGACCGTGGAAAAACTTAGGGTTTAAAGAATGGGATGCCAGGGCCGCAAAAACAACCTTTAAAAACAAACCATATTATTTTGTCACCGAGCCTTTCGCAGATCTGCCGGGTTGGCAAATTCTTTTCTTAGACGATTCCGGGAACGTGGACAACGCCCGTTTTATCATGATTTTGATTTTTGTCATATTTTTTCTTCTTGTGCTTTCCATCGCTCTTTATGTCTTTCGAATTTATTTGGACAAACTGCATATTTCGGCGTCCGAGGCTTTGTACGAAGCTCTGGTTGAGGGGTCGCCGGACAGCGTTAAACTTTTCAACCGGGCCGGCCGGTGTTTATCCATCAACAAAGCGGGCCTTCGCATGATGGGTTGGCGCAAAGAAGATGCCCTGGGAAAACGTTTTGAAGACATATGGCCGAGCGAATACAAAGATACTGTGAACGTTGCCGTGCGCGGCGTCCTGGAAGGCAAGCAACAGAGCTTTGAAGCCAAGACCAAACGTTCAGACGGCCAGATATTGATCAAGGCTGTGATTCTGGCCCCGATTTTTGAGGCCAATGGCAGCATCAAATATTTTATTGTGATTGCGCGGGATGTTACCGAAGAACGCCATTCCCGAGAGCGCCTTTTGCAGTCTTCCAAAATGGCAACGGTCGGGGCCATGGCAACAGGCGTGGCTCATGAATTCAATAATGTTCTGGAGATCATCATGGGCAATGCGGAGCTGGCCTATACGTCCCAGGATTGCGAGATGATGAAGGACACGATCAAGGTGATTATGGATTCGACCAAAAGGGCCAGTCGCATCATCAAAAATATGTTGGATTTTTCAGCGACGTCCTCTGAGGTCAAAGAGCCGCTGGACGTCAGAGAGATCCTTAAGCAAAACATCCTGCTATTGTCGAGGGTTTTCGAAGCGCACAATATTGCGATCGAAACACAGTTGGCGGCTGTTCCAAAAGTTCTCGGCAATGCGGCCCAGCTGTCTCAGGTCTTTTTCAACATCATGCTCAATGCCAGAGATGCGATGCGAGCCGTCAAGGAGAAGAAGCTCACAGTCAGCTGTATTTATGACGCAGGGGCAGGTGAGGTAGCCATTTGTTTTCAGGATACGGGCGTCGGCATTCGCGCGGAACTCAAAGATAAGCTCTTCGGGCCTTTTGTGACAACAAAAGGAATCTTGGGCGGCGGGGAGGACCAGGAGCCCGGGGTGGGATTGGGGCTTTATGTGGCTTATGGCATCGTCAGGCAGCACAACGGGATCATCACCGTTGAATCCGAAGAGGGCATGGGTGCCAAGTTCTGCGTTTCATTGCCGGTGATCAAACCTTAAAAGCAGTGCATAAAATTTTTCCCAATAAAATGGAGCCCACCCGGGCTAAAGCCCGGGGTTCCCTGGGCCCTAAAATCTGGATGCCCAAGCGGCCAAAGCTCATCCGCGCCCTGAAGGGCACGGTTTCCTGGCCGCGGGGTATGAAATCTTTTCAGCTCCAGGAGGCGTGGGCGACGCGCTTGGTCTGGATTCTCGTCGGTCTTTACACGCTTGTTTTTTGCTTTGTTTGCGCCATCAAATATAAGTTTTATATCTACAATGATTTTGACCTGGCTGTCCATGATCAGGTCATGTGGAATTTGTGCCATGGATCCCTCTATAGTTCCATTTTACGGCTGGACTTTCTTGGCAACCACGCGCATCTGATTTTATTTTTCCTTGTGCCCATCTACAAGTTGTTTGCTTCACCGCTGACGCTTCTTTTCATCCAGACCTTGCTGATGGCCCTGGGGGCGATTCCCCTTTTCCTGTTGGCCCGTTCGGTCCTGGGTTCTGCGTGGTTCGCTCTTAGTCTGGCTACGGCGTATCTTTTTTATCCTGGTTTGGGATATACCAATCTCTTTGAGTTCCATCCGCCGGCCCTGGCAATTTTCTTTCTGCTCTGGATGCTGTATTTCTATCACCGCAACCGCTTCGGTATCTTTGTGCTTTTCATGGTGCTGGCCATGCTTTGTCAGGAAAATGTGCCGCTCGGGGTTATCATGGTGGGGCTGTTGGCCGCGGTCAACCGAAGACGATGGTTCTGGATCGTTGTTCCCCTCCTCGGAGGTGCGGCCTATTTTCTGTTCGCCATCAAGATCCTCATGCCGCATTTCAACAAAGGGGTCATGCAGTTTCTCCAGCTCTACGCCCACCTGGGCTCTTCCTACGGCGAAGTTATTGCCAACATCATCAAGCATCCGATCATGGTTTTGCGGATCATGTTGGCGCCCGTAAAACTGTGGTTTCTTTTTCAATTGTTTGCCCCCGTGGCATTTTTATGCATCGCCAGCCCCATTGCATTGGCCGTCGGTTTGCCCTTGTTCATGCAGCACTTGTTGTCCATGAGGGTTCACGAAATTACCATCGTGACCCATTATACGGCAGATGTGATTCCTTATATTTTCTTCGCGGCCGTCTTTGGGTTCCACAGATTGATGCGTTTGCCCTGGTTGAAAAAATTCCCTGCGTTTCTTGCTTATCTTGTTGTGGTCACGAGCATCGGCCTGAATTTCTGGCTTGGTCCTCAGGCCAAGATCGGTCGGTTCATCGCAGCCTATTGGCCCAAAAAAGAAGTTGCGAAGGTTAAGGAGGCCTTTGTCCAAAAGATTCCGCCGGGCAAAAGCGTCGTTGCCACGTTTGAATTCCTGCCCCACCTCACGCATCGCAGGGGTTTGTATAGTTTCCATCATGTCTATCAAGGTCTTTACACCATGTCCAGCCAGGCCTACACGTTGCCCGAGGATGTGGAATATGCCTTGATTGATTTCAACGATGTTCTGACGTTTTACGGTTTTGTCTCCGACCCGAATATCAATTATCAAAATTTACGCAATTTTTTAAATAGTGGTTCTTGGGGCGTCCTCGATGCTCATGATACTATTGTTTTGCTTCACAGGAATTCCGGTGACCGCGTTAGTCTTTATGAGGTTTCGCAAAAGGCGAGTCCCCCGACGCAGAAAACGTCGGCCAACATCAAGGATGAGATCGAGCTCGTCGGGTTCGATGTGCGTCAGGACCGCTTCCCGGCAATCGACCTGACGCTCTATTGGCATTGCCTCAAAAAAACAGAAAAAAACGTCAATCTTCTATTTCACCTTTTTGACGTGGATGGCATTTCGACCTCGGAGTTCTTCAGGCCTGTGTGTTACCGCATTTATCCCAGCTTTGCCTGGAAGCCGGGCGAATGGATTACCGAAAAACAGGAATTGATTCTGCCGTCGGGTTTGCCGCCCGGCAGCTATGTGCTTCTGATGGGGTTCTATAATTTTCACACAGGAGAGCTCTTCCGGACCAACCCCCAGGACCCCTTGGGCAGGATTTATATCACAGAGATCACGATTCCCTCGTCATGAAAAAAATCAAATGCGATCTGTGCGGTTCGGACAATTACTCGGTCGTCTATAAGACCTATCGCGGCGATTTATCGGCCGGCGCATCGGGCTATAAAATCACGGATCACGATCTCCATGCGCCGATGCGGGTCGTCAAATGCCGCAAGTGCGGCCTTGTCTACACCAACCCCCGCATCCACGAACAGGAGCTTGAATGCAATTACAGCGACATGGTGGATGAGTCTTATCTTCGGGAAGAGCGCGGCCGTCGGCTTTCCG
>JAZDLY010000162.1:0-2560 GCA_043801485.1 Candidatus Omnitrophota bacterium
GCTTTTGAATATAGCTTTCAACCATTGACCAATTGCCTTTTTCTCCAATGGTGGCCACATAGTAACCATCCGACCAGAATTCTCCGCCCCAAAGGTCATTCTTGATCTTGGGATACTTGCTAAAAACCTCCCTGGCAGTGATGCTCTTGAAAATGCGTACAATCGTGCCCGGCGCTATCTTGGGATGGGCGCTGCACAAAAGGTGAACATGATTTTTGTCCAGCCCCAAGGCTTCGACTTCAATGGCATAGCGCTCCTGAATACCGCAGGCCGTCTCCCGGATGATTGTCACAACAGTTTCATCCAAAAGAACCTTGCGATACTTGACTGGAAAAACCACATGATAGTGGATTTGCCACGCGCAATGATACCCTTTTTGAACTTCACCTTTACTCACGCATCCATGATACTACAAGACCTTACCCTGCGGCAAGCCGCAGGGAATTCTCAAGTTAAATTCTCAGACTAAAATTCTTGAGACAGACGCTGGGCCAGGGTGACGCAAAGGCGATGCGCCTTCTCTGATAAATCCGGCGAAAGACTACCGCAACCGCAGCTGGGCGTGATCAAAGCGCCGTTTTTGATAAGCCGCGGCTGACGACGCAAAACAGTCACCAGATCTTGTTCCAAATCTTTTTTTAACAACTCCTGGCTATTGGGAACAATGCCAAGGGCCAACAGACCTCCGCGCTCCAAGAAAATCTCTAAGGCTTTCGGATATAAAAGAAATTTGTCCAAATAGCCGTAGGCGTCGAAGCTGAGGATGTCGATGCCCGTTGCCAGAACCATCTCCCAGTCGGTATTGCCGCAACAGTGCAGGCCTGCCAGAGCCCCCTGACCCTGGATCGCCTCAACCATGAGGTTCGTGCTCTCAATAAATTCTTGGCGAGAGAAACCCGATTGGGCCGTACCGATCGAAACCAGATACGGTTCATCAATGAACACAATGGATTTTGTGCTTTCCGCGGCCTTGACGTGCCGGGCTACCCACGAGGCCTTACGCGCTAAGAACAAAGGCAGAAGCTCTCTGAGTTCGGGATTATAAAGGATAGGGTTTTTCTTTTCATCCAGAAGGCTCAACCCCAGGCTCAAAGGCCCGATGACCTGGGCCTTCGCCCACCCCTTCCAGGACAAAGCCTTCAAACGTTGCGCAAAAAAATACAGGCCTTCGGCATGCGATCGGCTGACGCCAAAATAGGCCGTGTCCTGCGCCTGGCATTTATTAAATGTCTCCTCGAGCTCCTGCGTATAAGCGTCGGTTTGCGTGTCGATACTGATCCGTTTGCCGGACACATCCAGAACAAGGCCGGGCAACTTCTCGGAATACTGAACGACCATCTGCTCAAGAAAAGAGCGCCGGGGCAGCTGGGGCCAAAAAGGGACGTGACTGGCAAAAACGTCAAAGACAAAATCCACGGCCTGGCGCGGGTCATCCTGCGGCAGGCTTCCGACGGCAGTTGCCAAAAAGTGCGATTTGAGATCAACAGAAACAGCGGACATGTTCAACGACTAGGTGCAAACGGACCTGACGGAATCACGAATAATCAATTCCGGAGACAACACGATACGATTCACCTCGCGCACAGGGTCCTGCATCTTTAAATACAATTCTTTGGTGGCTGTCTGTGCCATTTCTTTTAAGGGCTGCCGCATGGTGGTCAAGGCAACCGGACCGTACAGACACACGGGGTCGTCGTCAAAACCAATCACGGAAATATCTTCGGGGACCTTGAGGTCGTTTTCGATAAAAACCGCGATCGCCTCCATGGCCATATCATCGGAAGACACAAATACCGCGGAGGGCTTTTTGTCACATTCCATGATTTTCTCGGCAGCGGCCCGGGCGGACTTACGGGAATAGTCTCCTTTAAGAATATATTCTTCTTTAAGGGCAATACCGGCCTTCTGACAAGAGCGCTTGTAGCCTTCCAGGCGCTGCTGCGCTGCCTGCGTCATAAGGTCGCCGGTCAAAATGGCAATGCGCTCATGGCCCAGGTTGATGAGATATTCGGTTGCCGTCTGCGCGCCCTTGATATTATCGATGCTAACCGAGGCCACCTCCATGTTTTCAGGCAGATGGTTCATGACGACGATGGGAAGATTGACGCTCAGGAGGTCTTCGACGTGATGGCGGTTATTGATGATGTCGGCAAAAATGATGCCCCCCACCGCCGGCGCGTTGATGACCGTTCTACCATCGGTCAAGTGAAGCAAGAGGTCTGCCCTTAAGCCATCGCAGGCGATCGCAACGCTGCGAAAGATCTCCATCGCGTAAAAAGAATAAAAGATCCCTTCGTAGCGCGGGATCTCAAGGCCGATGGTGTTGTTGGAGCCGCTGGCCAGGCGCTGGGCCGCCACATTAGGCTTGAAGTTCAAACGCCGAACGACCTCTTCGACTTTCTTGCGGTTCTCCTCTTTGACCGTCGGGAATTTATTGATGACGCGGGAAACCGTCGTGATCGATACGCCGGCAGCTTTCGCTACATCTTCGATGCTGACAACCTTTTGTTTAAGCATAAGAATCTCGCTCTATAAGCCATAAAGCCCGCGGTTTATTCCG
>JAZDLY010000112.1:0-11702 GCA_043801485.1 Candidatus Omnitrophota bacterium
CCCGGCATTTACGCCGTTCTGCTAAAAACAAAAACATTTCCTTCCAGCCGCCTTTTGAACATAACCGATGGCAGGAGGTTTTCAGAGACATCGATGTCCTCATTGTGCCGTCTCTCTGGCATGAAAATGCTCCGCTGGTCATCCTAGAGGCCCTGGCGACCAACACGCCTGTTTTGGCCACGAACACCGGCGGCATTCCGGAACTCCTGTGCGATCTTCCGGCCTTTCCTCTGGTTCGGCCCGACGACGCAGAAGACCTTTTGCATCATATCAGACGCCTCATCGATCATCCGAAGACGCTTGGGGCGCGGAGAGCTTCACCATCGTCTGTCTTTTCCATGAAGAGCCATGTTCTGGAACTGGAAAAAATTTTTTCCTTGACAATATCCTCATTTAAGGATAAAAATAGAACCACTTGACCAAGGAGGTATTATGCTGGCTTTGATTTTAATCGTGTTCGGCGTTGCTCTAAGATTTCTTCCACACACCCCCAATGTGAACCCTGTGGCTGCCATTGCACTTTTTGGCGCAACCATGTTGCCCAACAAAAGACTGGTCTTAATCGTTCCTCTGGCCTTGATGATAACCAGCGATCTTTTTCTTGGGATGCATGACATCATCGTTTTTACCTGGGGCTCTGTCGTTTTAATCAGCCTTTTGGGTCTGTCGCTTAAAAAATGCCGCAGAAGTACAACCATATTGGCCGGATCCGTTTTGTCATCTGTTATTTTCTTTGTCATTACGAATTTCGGAGTGTGGCTAAGCGGTTGGTACCCAATGACCGCAGCAGGCCTAGGGCAATGCTTCATCGCCGCCATTCCGTTTTTTAGAAATTTCACGGCAAGCACGCTGTTCTATTCGTGCGTGTTGTTCGGAACATATGAAATTGCGGCCAGAGTAGTGCAGAACACAAAATTGGCCCCTGCTCTTTTAAATAAATGAGCGCATAACTTACGGAACGAAGTGAACGTAAGATATTTGCGCGAATTTATCCCGAGCCCTATTAGTTATTGTTTTGTTGGCGAGGGATAAATTCAATTCAAATTTCTATAGGTTAAGGGAAGTGCTGTGACCCTCCAATGTTTTAATGGAGGGGATTCAGACGCGGTCCCGCCGCTGTAATCCGGTCCCCTTTTATGAACAGTAAAGGGGGAAACCTTTCGGCATCGCAAGGCCACTGTCCGCCAAAAAACTTAGGATGGGAAGGCCGCCGGAAGGAAAGAGAGCCAGAAGACCTACCTGTAGTTAAAACGTCCCGAAGAGAATTGGCTTCGGGACCGGCTTCGAGACAAGGCCGAGGTGAATAGATGGGATTTACCCGCCATGTGCTTTCGGCGGGTTTTTTTATTGAGGCCACAACTTATGAAGCGATAGCGTCCGCCACAAAGCTTCGGCGGATCCGCCAATTATTTTGGCGGAAACATAAGTTGTTTGGCCGAAACAAGCACCTAGGTATGCACCAAAGGTGCATTTAGCGAATTGAACACATTAATGCGATTTTAGTGAAATCCCGCGCAAGCGGGAGTCCTTGACACTTACCCTGAATATAATCCAGGTTGGTGTCGAGGATAATCACACGCGAGATTAAGGAGCAGACATGAAAACATTTTTGCAAACCATGCTAGTTGCGTGCTTTCTCACGGCAACAGCTAGGACCGTGGGCACAGAGCCCGTTGAAATCGACAGCATCGTCGTCACCGCCGACCGCACACAGGAAAATATGCATTATTCCACTAAAAATGTTACCGTGATTGAACAGCAAGATATCCGCAACTCCAATGCACAAAACATTCCTGATGTCTTACGCATGGCCGGAGGAGTGCTTATCCGTGATTTCACGGGCATCGGAAGAAACGTCAACGCCGACATGCGCGGTTTTGGAGAAACAGGACCCAGCAACATGCTGGTCTTGGTTGACGGCCGGCGGGTCAATGCCATTGATCTAAGCGGCACAGACTGGAGTCAGATAGCTTTGTCGCAGGTAGAACGCATCGAAATCGTGCGAGGCGCTAACAGCGTCCTTTATGGCGACAATGCCGCCAGCGGTGTTGTCAACGTCATCACTAAAAAGGGAAACAGCAAACCGCAGACGACTCTGGAACAAAAGGGAGGAAGCTATGGGATGCGCTCCACGACCATTGAATCTCTTGGAGCCAGCGAAACGAGTTCTTATCGAGTCTCCGCAGAATATCTTACGACCAACGGATACCGCGAGAACAACGACTTCGAACGGCGGGATTTCGGCCTTCAGTTCGGCCATACGTTCGACCCGCGCCTGACCGTAAACCTTATCGCCGGCCATCACAGCGATGATTATGGCCTGCCGGGCACCCTGAAAGTAAACGAACTCAATGCCTATGGCCGGCGCGCCACGGTCAAACCCAACGACAAAGCGGATTCCGAAGATTCATTCTTGAATCTGGAAATCCTCAATGATTTCGCGGATGCCGGACAACTGGAAACACACATGTCCTGCCGCTTACGGCAAAGCAATGCGCGGTATTTTTCCGCATCCTGGAAAAATGAAAATCAAATCAACATGTTCACCCTGACGCCGAAATACACCTTTGAGGCCAAAATCGGACCAATCCCCAACAATAAACTCATCTGCGGCCTGGATCTAACCTACGCCGAAGACAATATTCTCGATGGCGGCCTGACCGGAACCAACGACAAAATCTGCATCAAGAAAAGTTCCATCGGGTTCTATATTCAAGACCAGGTGGACCTCTTGGACAACTTATCGTTTAAAGGCGGCTACAGGCACGAGACAGCTGCTTTTGACTTTCATCAGATCACCCAGGTGGACCTTAAAGAAAAAAGCAACCTTTCAGACGATGTCTTTTCCGCCGGACTCAACTATCGGTGGAGCAAAGACACGAGCCTGTATGCCGAATATGCCCTGAGCTTTCGCTATCCCCTGGTGGATGAATTTTTTGCCTCCAACACCTACGGCTTCGGGGGACTCAACTCATCCTTAAGCGCGCAAAAAGGGAGAAATGTCGAAGCGGGCCTCCGCAGGCGACTGACTAAAAACCTCGATTTAAAACTCAACTATTTTTACCATTTTATTCTCAATGAGATTTACTTTGATCCCGGCACGTTCGTCAATGGGAATTACGATCGCACCGTCCGTCAGGGCGGCGAGCTTCAAACAGACTATAGAGTCAGCGATGCCCTTGCGTTGTTTGCCAGCTACACGCTCACAGATGCCCGATTCGGCCGGGGGGCCTACAAAGGAAAACAGATTCCGGCTGTGCCCGAACATATGGCAAGTGCAGGCCTACGGCTGCAGTGGATTGAACCTTTGAGAATAAATCTCGTTGCCAATTATGTCGGAAGTTCGTATCTGATCAGCGACCAGAACAACGCGTATCCAAAACTCGACGACTATGTCACGGTCGACCTCAACCTTAACTACGCGTTCAAAAACACAGAGGTCTTTTTGGGCATCCACAACATCTTTGACGAGGAATACAGCGAGTACGGCGTCATCTCAGTATTTTCGTCCACGCGCAGCTTCTATCCTGCACCCGGACGAAACGTCATCGCCGGCTGCCGGTACAAGTTTTAGCAGGATAGCATTGCATGGTATCGCCTTTGTCATTTTCGCAGCGACATGTCGCCCTGCGATTCGGCTTCGCCTCACGCAGGATGACCCTAAAATCTAGAATCAATGTTGGTCATTTTAGCCAAAGCACGCTCGAACCGGCGAGGGCATCCAAACGTGGAAACATTTGGACAGCAGACACTGTTTGAGCCCGTCCCTGCCTGCCGGCAGGCAGGCTTGCGGAGCCGACGGGCGAGTTGTGCCTGCTGCCGAGACGGTGAGAGACCTTTGGCGTAAAGAAACCGACGCAAGCGGAGAAAATGACAAAGGCGATGGCAGAGAAGCAGAAATCTGGTATAATTCCCCCATGAGCTCTTCCTGCGGTTTTTCAAGGTGCCTTTTGCTCTCAGCCGCGCTTCACGTGATGGGTCTGGCCGTCATCGTGCCCCATGTGGTCAAGCCATTGGCAATCAAAAAACCTTTGGTGGTCTCCTACGAGCGGACTGCAGAAGAAAAAGTCGCTTTTCCGTCACCGGAATACGCCAAAACCGATAAACCTCAAAACAAGTTTCCCCAGATACACACCGAAGAAAAGCTGCCCGTTTTTCAGGACTTTTCAAAAAATGAGGTCTGGAACAAACAAGCTCGAAAATCCCCCTGGCAGGGCGAGGGACCGGAGCTGTCGCTGCCCTCAGAGAGCACCAAAACGCCTGAATACAAAAATTACGAGCGGCTCTTGCATGAAAAAATCAGAAAATACGCGTATTACCACTACTATCGCTATTTCAAAAAGCCCTTAGGCGAAGTTGTCTGCACGTTTACCCTGAGTTCCGCGGGAGAACTACTGGAGGCCAGCATCGACGAACGCAAATCTTCGAACGCAGAGGTCCTACGGACGATCGCGCTCAAAAGTGTCCGGGCCGCCGCGCCCTATCCTCCTTTTGAGGGAGCCATGAAACAGCTCAATAAACAAACCTTCAACGTAAGGTTTATCTTTGAATTAAAGCGCATTGACACCTCAAGCGTTCAATGATATAGTAACATCCTAATATATCCGAAAGGGACCAAACCAATGTCCGAAGTTGAAGTCAGAAAAGACGAATCTTTTGAATCAGCGCTGCGCCGCTTCAAACGCAAGATTGAACGCGAAGGCATCTTGAAAGAAATCAAAGAGCGCAAACATTACGAGAAACCCAGCGAGAAAAAACGTAAAAAATCTCGCCGGAAATTCTAAAACAATGTTCGCGTTGTCCACCGCGTGGAATGCCAAGCGTTGCGGTTGCGGGACAGCAATCGTTGGCGAAATCGCCGCCCTTGGTTTCGAAAACCTGGAACTCAATTTCTCTCTGGACGCTGACCAAGTCAAAGACGTGGCAGCCGCCGCCAGAGACCAACACCTGCGCATCACCAGCCTCCATAATTTTTGTCCTTACCCGGAAGAATTTTCTCGCCAAGCAGCGCTGCCTGATGCGTTTTCGCTTTCCTCTCTTGATGAATCCGAACGCAAGAAAGCTGTCGAATACACCAAGCGCACCATCGCCACGGCCAGCGGGCTGAACGCCCAGGCCGTCGTTCTTCATTGCGGCAGGGTTGAAATGCAAGATCAAACCAGGGCGTTGATCGCTCTGGTTGCCAACGGTCAAAGGGACACGCCGACCTACAAAATGCTGTTCGAACAAACCAAAGAAGAACGCGCCGCCAAGGCTCCTGATTTTTTGCATCAAATCATCAAAAGCTTAGAGGAACTCAGCAGCTATGCCCAGGACCGACGTGTTCTTCTAGGCCTTGAAAACAGATTTTACCACCGCGAAATTCCTTCGTTTGAGGAATTCGGATCTCTTTTTGAGCGTTTTAAAAACGATGGGTCCATCGCATACTGGCATGATGTTGGCCATGCGTTTATTTTGGAAACATTGGGCTTTATGAATAAAGGCGCATTGCTTGAAACCTATAGCGAAAAACTCTGCGGTTTTCATCTGCACAATATCAAAAATCTGGAAGACCATCATGCGCCCCTTGAGGGAGATTTTGACTTCACCTCGTTAAAAGCTTATTGCGACAGGACGACCCTAAACGTTATCGAAGCCCACGCACAGGCCCCGGCGAAAAGCGTGGCCAGATCGCTGGAATATCTTAAAGGAGTTCTCGGTGATTAGAAAACCCGTGGTCGCAGGCCAATTCTACCCCTCGGATCCCGAGCGCCTCAAGAAAATGATCGAGGCCTTTGGCGTACAAAGGTCGCCAAACCCTCAAAAGGTCCGCGCCTGTCTCTTGCCCCACGCCGGCTACATGTATTCAGGAAAAGTCGCGGCAAAAGTCTTAAGCTTGATTGACATCGGAGCAAGCTGCATTATCCTGGGCCCCAACCACACAGGTTATGGGACAGGATGCAGCGTCATAAAAGAAGGCACCTGGTTGACTCCGTTTGGCGAAGTCAAGATCGATGCAGACCTCGCAGAAGCCCTGATCGAAAATTCCAAATTCCTTGAAGAAGATGAAGCCGCCCAGGCCTATGAACACTCTATTGAAGTCCAACTGCCGCTCATCCAGGCCATTTGCGGCAAAGATTTCTCTTTTGTGCCGATAGTGCTTGCATCCGCCGACAATTCGGTGTATAACGATATCGCATTGGCGATTGCCACATCCATCCGGACCAGCAAAAAACCAGTCACCATCGTCGCCAGTTCTGACATGACGCACTACGAATCCCAGGCAAGCGCCAGCAGGAAAGACCGCCAAGCCATCCAGGCCATGCTCAAGCTCGATGAGCGTGACCTTTTGTAAAAAATCGAACGACTGGGGATTTCCATGTGCGGTTATATGCCGGCGGTCGTGGCGATGCTGGCATCAAAAATCCTCGGAGCGAAAAAAGCAGATTTGATCAGCTACCAGACCAGCGGCGACGTCACTGGCGATTACAAGGCCGTGGTTGGCTATGCAGGGATCATTATTTCATAAAAATGACCGACAAAATCCCCGATAAAAAAATCGACGAATCCTGGAAAGAAAAGGCCAAAACAGAGCCGGACGCCCAAGAAACGTCGAAACCCGAAGTGCCCGAGGCTGATTTTAAATTCTTCCTGACGACGCTGGGAATGCAGGCCTGGATTTCCTTAGGGGTCTTGCCAAATCCCATGACGCAGAAACCGGAAGAAAACCTCAACCAGGCAAAGTTCATTATCGATACGCTCGATATTTTAAAAACAAAAACGACAGGCAACCTGGACAAAGAAGAGGCAGAGCTCTTGGAACAACTTCTCTACGAATTGCGCATGGCCTATGTGTCCAAGCAAAGCGGGCAAGACGCCCAAGGGTAATCCATGAAGAAAATTCTCATCATTCACGGACCAAACCTGGATCTTTTGGGAAAACGGGAACCGCACATTTATGGCAAAGAATCACTCCAGGACATCAACAAAAAACTAAAAGGCTTGGCCAAGAAATCAAAAGTAGGACTGAGCATCGTCCAGTCCAACCACGAAGGCGAAATCGTCGATTTGATCGGCGATGCCAAAAAGAAATACGACGCTTTGGTCATCAATCCCGCAGCTTACACGCATACCAGCGTTGCCATCCGCGATGCGATCGCGGCCTCAGGCCTTAAAACCGTCGAGGTTCACCTTTCCAATATCTACGCGCGCGAAGAATTCCGACACACTTCCCTGATCGCCCCTGTCTGCGTTGGACAGATTTCCGGATTTGGCGGCCAGAGCTATGAACTTGCCTTCCTGGCCACCTTGAATTTCCTTAGTCGCAAATGATCGCAAAAAACGGGGACGACATACAGGGCCTCCTGGCCCGAGAAAAAATCCACGGTCTGTTGCTCAATTCCGAAGCGAATGTTTCCTGGTGCGTGGACTTTCACGCGCCGGACTCAATGCTCTTGGTCGCGCGTGACAAACAATTCCTTTTTACGGATTTTCGCTATGCCGCAGATTACAGACGAAAAATCCGTAAAGACGTTGAAGTCATTGAAACCGAGAACGGCCTTTTCCAAACAATTATCTCCTGCCTGGACCGGCTCAAACTAAAAACAATCGGCTTCGAATCGCGCCACTTGACGTTTGCCGAATGCCAAACATTTCATTCCTTGAGCAAGCGCCGTATTCAATGGATCCCCCTGGCACTCACTCTGGAGCCCTTGCGGGAAGTTAAGAGAGAGGCGGAGATCCGAAAAATCAAAAAAGGCATCGCCGTCACCCAGAAGGCCCTTGGATTCGCCAAACGGATTCTGAAAGCCGGAAAAACCGAACTGGAGATTGCCTCAGAGCTAGAGCGTTTTATCCGCCTCAACGGTGCCCAGAAGAGCGCCTTCGATATGATTGTGGCTTCCGGACCGAATTCATCCTATCCGCATGCCAGCGTGACCGGTCGCCGACTCCGGAATGGGGAACCGGTTCTTATCGATCTGGGGGTTGACTTCGAGGGCTACAAATGCGACTTGACACGCACATTCTTTTTGGGTAAAATTAACCCCATTGTGCTTCGTATCGACACCATTGTGCGGCTGGCCCAGCAAAAAGCAATCCAGGGCATCCGTCAAGGGGTCCTAATCAATAAAATCGACGCCTGCGCGCGTAATTACATATCTGAAAACGGGTTTGGAAAAAACTTCGGCCACGCACTTGGGCATGGCTTAGGCCTTGAAGTCCATGAGGCACCCTCGATCAACAAACACAACAAAAACCGTCTTAAAAAAGACTCTGTGTTTACGATTGAACCTGGAATCTATATTCCTGGAAAATATGGAGTAAGGAGAGAAGACATTGTTCGTGTTACAGAAGCGGGAGTGGAGGTTTTAAGTGGCGGCAATAGGCATTAATGAAATCAAAGTGGGGCTGACAATCGATTTGGACGGCGCGCCATTTTTGGTGGTCAACGTCGAACACGTTAAACCAGGAAAAGGCGGTGCGTTTGCCAGAACAAAATTGAGAAATCTTAAAATACAAACCATCATCGACAGAACCTTCAGGTCCGATGACAAAATCGAAGAGGCATTCATCGAAGAACGAAATCTCACGTACTCCTACCCCAGCGGCGACTTTTACCATTTCATGGACACCCAGAATTACGAAGACGTCGCCATCGAAACAGCCAAGCTGCACGAATCGCATAAATTTCTCAGAGAAGAAATGGAAGTCGCTGCGCTCTATTATAAAACTGAACTCATCACCGTTCGTCTTCCGAACTTTGTCGTTTACACCATTACCCACACAGAGCCGGGCATCAAAGGAGACACGGCCAAGAGCGGAACAAAACCCGCGACCCTGGAGACCGGGGCCGTTGTTCAAGTCCCGCTTTTTATCGATGTGGGCACCAAGGTCAAGGTCGACACGCGAACGGGCGAATACATCGAAAGGTCCTTCTAACCCCGGAGGCAAATCATGAATATCAAAGAGATTAAAGAAATGATTAATCTCATGAATGAGAACAATCTCACGGAGTTGGAAATAGAAAAAGACGGCAATCGCATTCGTCTCAAAAAAGGCCCATCGGGTGAAATCGCGCTCGAACAACTCAAAGATAATTCAACATATTCAGCACCTACCGTTGTTTATCCGGCAACCCCTAGAGCTGCGGCGCCGGGTAAAGAAAACCCAGCAGAAAAATCAGGCGTCTCTAAAACCGCAGAGGTCAAAGCGCCGATGGTCGGCACGTTTTACCGCGCGCCTTCCCCGGAGACGCCTGCGTTTGTCGAGATTGGACAGACCATCGAAATCGGACAAGTGATTTGCATTATCGAAGCCATGAAACTCATGAATGAGATCAAGTCTGAAATCCGTGGGAAAATTGTTGATATCCTGGTTGATAATGCCGAGCCTGTGGAATTCGGCCAGCCTTTATTTTTGATTGAGCCCGCTTAAGCGCTCATCTTAAAAGCACATCTCATGTTCTCCAAAATCCTGATCGCAAACCGCGGAGAAATTGCCCTGCGCATCATCCGTGCCTGCAAAGAGCTAGGCGTGCGCACGGTGGCCATTTATTCTCAAGCCGACCGGGAATCACTGCACGTGCGCCTGGCAGACGAAGCGGTCTGCATCGGAGAAGCTTCACCATCGTCGAGCTACCTCAATATCCCCGCCATCATCAGCGCGGCAGAAATCACAGATGTGGACGCCATCCACCCTGGCTACGGATTTCTTTCGGAAAATGCCCACTTTGCCGAAATCTGCGAATCATGCCAGATCACGTTCATAGGCCCCTCGCCACAAAATATCAGGCTCCTGGGAGATAAAATGACCGCCAAGGAAACCATGCACAAGGCGGGCCTGCCGATCACGCCAGGAAGCACCTCCGTTGTCAAAACCAAAGAAGAGGCCTTGCGCATCGCCAGGCGCATCAAATATCCTGTCATCATCAAGGCCACGGCCGGCGGCGGAGGCCGGGGCATGAGAATCTGCCACAACGATATCCGTTTGATCAGCGCGCTGATGACCGCGCAATCGGAAGCAGAAGCCGCATTCGGCATCCCGGATGTTTATATTGAGAAATACATTGAAGAGCCGCGGCATATTGAATTCCAGGTCGTCGCCGACCATTACGGCAATACCATCCATTTGGGAGAGCGCGACTGCAGCATCCAACGCAGGCACCAGAAGCTCGTCGAGGAATCGCCGTCGCCGATCATGAACGCCAAGCTGCGAAAAAAAATAGGGGATCTCGTGGTCAAGGGGGTCAAAGCCGTCAATTACCGAAGCGTCGGCACCATGGAATTTTTGATGGACAAAAATCAAAACTTTTACTTCATGGAAATGAACACCCGGATTCAGGTGGAGCATCCGGTCACAGAAGCCACCACAGGTATGGATCTCATCAAGCAACAGATCCGGATCGCGACGGGAGAAAAACTAAAAACAAAACAAGACGAAGTGAAGCTGACAGGGGCGGCTATCGAGTGCCGCATCAACGCCGAAGATCCACAAAATAACTTTATGCCGTCTCCGGGCAAAATAGACACATTGAACCTGCCGGGAGGACCCCATGTTCGCATCGACACCCATGTCTATCAGGGCTATCAAATCAGCCCTTACTACGATTCCCTGATTGCGAAATTGATCGTTCACCGGGAAAACCGTCAGGAAGCCATCAAAACCATGGCCCGGGCGCTGGACGAATTCATCATCGCCCCGATTAAAACAACGATCCCATTTCATCGCAACCTTATGGAAAACGCCTTGTTCAAAAAGGGAGATATCTCCACGCACTTTGTTGAAAACCTCCTGAAGCCAAAGGCCGAGACCGAAAAGAAGGAGTATGAGCCATGATCCGCGACGAAGATAAAAATGATTTCGGAACCATCAAAATCCATGACGATGTGATTGCCTCCGTTGCTTACCTGACGGCTCAACAGGTGGAAGGCGTGGCGCGGATCTGCGAGAATCCCAAATCGATGGCTTTGAATCTACTCGGCAAAAAGACAAAAAGCGGTGGCATTGACGTCAAGAGCGAAAAATTGGATAATCTCTCGATCGTCATTCCCGTCATCATCAAATACGGGTATAATATTCCCGAGGTGGCGAGCAAAATCCAGGACAAAGTTAAAAACGCCATCGAGGAAACAACGGATCTATCCCCCAAGGACATCATCATTAAAATCAAAGGCGTTGAACGATAGGGAGGTCTTCATGCGAACAACTTTAAGCATCCTTTTTTACACATTGCTCTTTGCGCTCTTGGGCGCGGTGTGTCTGGCCTTTGCGTTTCACTTGTTCGACCTCAAGGAGGTCTTGCCGCACGTTCAATTTGCCTTTGAAAATTTGCGCATGAGGATCATCGTCGGCTTATCGGGCTTCCTGTTGATCTTGTCCAGTTTTACCGTCGCTCAGATCATCACCGGCAAAATACAGCGGGAAAAAACCATCGCGTTCACCAACCCCAACGGCACCGTAACCGTCACCCTGTCGGCTGTTGAAGACCTGATCAAAAAGCTTGCCCGGCAATTTTCAGAGCTCAAAGACGCCAGGGCCTACGTGCGGGCGACCAAAAAGGGCATCGACATCCGCATGCGGGTGATCCTGCGCGCAGAGACAAACATTCCTGACTTTACGGCCAGACTTCAGGAGCTGATTTCAACCAAAGTGCAGGAAGTCTTCGGAATTGACGAACCCATTTCCGTCAAGCTGCACATTGCCAAAATCATTTCAAGCGAAGA
>JAZDLY010000121.1:0-10009 GCA_043801485.1 Candidatus Omnitrophota bacterium
GCTTCGGCGGGATGTCACTATAGGACAAGCCCGATAAACAATGTGGGCGGGATAATCCCGACGAGTATGGTGAAATTGTCGAAGACCCTCGGAATTTCCTCCGGAAATTCCGAGGACTTAGTCCCGGGAATTCTAAAGAATTCCTCGGGGGAATTTCACCATATCTTACGAGTCGTGGATCATTGAGGTACCACGGGTATGCCCGTGGGGTTTCCATGATTTACAGGTCCGCGACAGAATGTGAGAGATTTCGGTCAATGAAATCAAGGAGTTTTTGCTGATCTGCGGTTGAGATGTTGTGGAATTCGACCCCCATGGCGGGGTGGAACGCCGGCTGGATTTGTTTGTCCGACAACCAAACAACCCTGGCCTCCAGATGCAATTCTTCGTGTTTAGGGGGGAGATTCAGGTTTAATATGACTTCATCGCCCAGCCTGAAGTGGCTGCAACCGTAGAGGTAGGCGCCGATGCCGCTCAGGTTAAGGATTTCGGCTTTGTTGCAGGTGGTTTTCGCCTCGTGCTTGGATTTGATGTCAATTTTCATATCCAGGATTAGGCGTTTGAAGCGTCGTCGGAGTTGCATTTTTTTTATCTTTTCGATAATGCGGTCTTCCTGAAAGCTTTTGAGTGCTGTTTCTTCAGAGGGGTAGAGATCGATCACACGGTCCAAGCCGGCCACAGCCAGGATGTTTTTCAAATGGACCGGGACATGGACAAATTTCATGCGACCTTTGTGATTCAGGACGTCTTTGTAAGCCAGGGCGATGGCAGAAACGCCCAAATAATCCAAAAAATCAACGGATTCGAAATTACAGAGAATGTCCAGGTAGCCATCACGAAGGCACTGGCCGACGATCTCGACCAGTGAGGCGGCATCCACATCAATCCGTCCGCTTAGGTCCAGGACGATCACAGAGCCTTTTTGTCGTGCTTTAATGTCCATCGGGTGGTGCAGGTGGTAGAGTTTTAGGGCTGGTTTTTGTTGAGGTTCTTGTGGGTGCGAACCGCAGCTTTGATCATGCGGCCGAGGTTTTCGAAACTGCCGCTTTTGGGGAAAAATCCGGAGACGCCAAGCCGGACCGCTTCGTCCATTTTTTCTTCTTTTGGGAAGCCCGTCAGCATGATGATGGGAATCGTTTGATTGAACGAGCGGATTTGGGTCAAGACTTCCATCCCGTCCATCTCGGGCATAAAAATATCCAGGAAAACGATATCCGGCGGATTTTTTTTGATGGTCTCGATGGCTTCTTTTCCGCTGTAGCAGACCTGGACCTGATGCTCTTTTGTTTCCAGCCAATAGGTGATGGCTTCCAGGAATTCGGCTTCGTTGTCGACCAGCAAAATGTGCAGTGGATTGTCTGTCATGGTGTCTATATCTTATGCAATAAAAGGAGAAATGTCAATATGAGTCTTTTGGTGTTCGGTAACCCGAGAGGACAAAAGATTTCTTTTCGGGATCCCAGACAAAAACGTCTGCGCCTTGTTTCCGGAGAATGCGAATCGTTGCGGGATGGCCGGCGAGATCCAGCTCAATGCCAAGCGATCCCCCGTCGTTTAAGAGCAACCTGTAGCCCCCTTCCTGCCACTGATAGATGGACAGGTCTGTATAGTTTTCTCCACCGGGGCTCAGGAAGGCCAGGGCAATGGTTTTTGTGTTTTCCAGCCGGAGAACCTTAACTTCTCCCAATTGGTCCATGGCATGGATGGTTTTGAGCAGTTGGTAGTGGCCGCCGGCATCTTTGTCGTAGATTTGGTAAAAGGCATAATTCTCCAGTATGATCAGTTCTTGTCCGGGGGGCAGGAATGTTTCATTTTTGTCTAAGCGGGATTCCTCGGAGGGAGGCTTATAGGTTCCCAGGAAACTGATGACGATCTCTTGCTCGGCGTCGTCATCGCAGTTGACCTCCAGATACGTTTCCTTGTCTTTCCAGGCCGGATTGTATTTGAAGACCTTGCCGTCGGTGACAATCTGTTTTGGAGGCAAGATTTTTTTTTCTTCTTTGGCCCAAGCAGGCCGTCCGGTTACAAACAACAACAGCGTGGCGATCAATAAAGGTTTATTCATTTTTGGATTTCAGCGATAAGAGCCTTTGGACCAAGGCTTCTTTTTCTTTAAGGGAGGTTTCTATTTTTTCGAATTCGGCGCGGGCCACCCACTCTCCTTCTTTTTTCTGTGTGCTGTGTTCTTCGAGCATTTTATTTTTGTCCTGAAGCATTCTTTTTGCGTCCTGAAGCTGTTTGGTCAGTGTCTCGACCATGGTTTGGGACTTGCGCAGGGCATCTTCAAGTTCAACGCTGCGTTTTTTAACCGCTTCGTGGTCCTGTCGCAGCGCGGCGATTTCCTCTGCATGCTTTCTGCGTTCAGCGATTTCCTGTTCTAAGAGCTCTTCTTTGCCTCCCAGCTCGCGCTTTAAATCCTGATGGTCTTTTTTGAATTTTTCGACCTGGGCACTGTCAAAACTGATTTGCGATCGTTCTTGGGTTAGCTTTTTTTCGCGTTCTCTGGTTTGGGCCAGTTCCAGATCCACGGCCGCATATGCAGCCTCGTGTTGTTTGACCTGTTCTTCGAGTTTCCGGATCTTTTTATGAAACTGTTCGATCAGGTCAGGCTCAGCCAGTTTTTTCTCAAGGGTCCCGCTGGGGACTTTGGCTGCAGCCGAGGGCATTTTTTCCTGAAGGATTGTGTAAACAGCCAAGCCACCTATTCCAAGAAAAACGAGCCCAATGAGAAAAATGGCTAAATCCATGAGAGCATTGTACTTAAAATTTATTTACTTTGGAAGCTAAATCTGTCATGATAGTGATATGCTCAATGAATACAAAATGCAGTCCAGGCTGGGAATCTGGGGCGGTGTTTTTTGTTTTTTCATCGGCCGGTTGATTGCCTCAAGCTTGACGCCGCCCGGAACAGCCAACACATTCTTCGGGGTTGCCATCATGGCCGGCAGCACCCTTCTTTTTATCAGTGGGTGTTTCATGTATGCCAAAGGAAAGGGTCATGCCTGGCCATTCGGTTTGTTCGGCTTGTTGGGGCCCTTAGGACTTCTGGTTCTTTATGTGCTCAAAGATCGAAGCAAAATTGTTCTCAAGGAAAGAGCCAAAGAGCGGTCTAGAACTTCTTGACGACCGCAATCACCTTTCCGAGAATGGCAAATGGTTTTTCGATTATTCCGTAGGTCTCATGGGCAGGGGCGAGAACAAATTTGGATTTTTGTCTTTGCAAGATCTTGATCGTCGCTTCGTTCTCGATGAGCGCTGCCACAATATCTCCGCTGTCTGCCGTGCGTTGACGTCTCACCAGGGCAATATCTCCGTCGTGGATGCCTTTATTTTTCATGCTTTCCCCTGTGATCTTTAGCCCAAAGATCTGTCGGTCTGCCTGCGGAAGAAATTCATCCAGGTGTAGATATCCATCCATTTCCTCCAGGGCCAAATCCGGCAGGCCTGCGGTGATCCGGCCCAAAATAGGAATTCTGAACATCAAGGGGCGAGAGAGCTCAATGGAACGAGCTTCTTTGGGTTTAAGCTTGATGTGGCCTTTTTTTGACAAGGTCGATAAATAATCACGGGCGGTGCCTGTGGATTTAAAACCAAAGTGCTTACAGATTTCGCGGATGGTGGGCGGACGGCCTTCCTGGGAGATTTTTTGTTGCAAGAATCTTAAAACAGCCGTCTGTCTTGTGGTTAGATCCTGGATGATCTTCACGCTCGGCTGCGCAATTTTTTGTTCACGAGGCGCAGATCTGAGGAGATTCTTAGGATGTTCTTGTTTTTGGATTGTTCTGAGGTCAACAGCGGCGCCACGGATTTTCCCAGTTCGTAATAAAGCTCTTCGCGCCTGGCCTTGAGGACGACGGTTTCTGTTTTCTTTTTTGCGTCTTTATAAAATTTCCGAAGGTCCTTTTCACCCCTTTGGATGGCCTTGGTCAAGTCACGATTGATCTTGGCCATGCTTTTTTGGGCCTTGGGCCAAAATTTTTTGATTTCCCGGTTGATGTTATTCTGGAGTTCGTTCATGATGGTTCTCCTTTCGTTAGGGGCGGCTAGAACTTAAGGACGTAACCAACTTTAGCGCCTTCTTTATCCTGCAGGTTGATGGTGCGAAAATCAGGTCTTGCCCCTTTCACATGTGCTGGATATTGGCTCGACAAGATGCGGTCAAATTCAGATTCATTTTTTTGCGTCATGCTGCTATAGGCCTGCGCCACTTTGAAAATCGGCCGTTCTTCAACCGCCAGGTTAATGATTCTGCTCGGAAAAGGAACATAGCCTGTCAGCGGCTGTTCAGAGAGCGATATCCTGATGAGGTAAAGCAACAGGTACTCACCGACAATGACGAGCACTCCCATCTGGAGCACTTTCTTAAAACCGTGGCGCAAAAAAATCTTAACCCGCGATTTACGGTAATATGTACTTTTGATTTCGACCATCAAAATATTATGGACTTTTTTTAAGGCGCTGTCAATCTCTTCTTGCTAACACGTTAAGGCTTTCTTCGACCAGGATCCTTTTGAGAATCTTTCCCGAAGTATTTTTGGGCAGTGCCGTGCGCATTTCGATCTGTCTGGGAACCTTATAGAGTGCCAGGCGTTCCCGTAAATAGACAACCACCTCATGTTCGCTCAGGCTCCCGGGGTTTTTGAGCACCACAAACCCCTTAGGGACTTCTCCTTTGTGGGGATCCGGCAGCCCAACGACGGCGGCTTCCTTGATGTGGGGATGCTGGTAAAGGACTTCTTCGATTTCGCGTGGATAAACATTTAACCCGCGCACATTGATCATTTCCTTTTTTCGCCCCATGATGAAAATGTATCCTTGGTGGTCCATTTTTGCCATGTCCCCTGTGCGCAACCAGTGATCTTTTAAGGCAACGGCGTTTTCCTCATCCCGTTTATAATATCCCTGCATCACGTTTGGCCCATGCACACACAATTCTCCGACCTGCTCGGTTTTGAGTTCTTCGCCGCTCTCATCGATGATTTTGACACGGACGCCTGGAATTGGCAGGCCGATAGAACCCGCTTTGCGCTGCCCGCGCAGCGGATTGAGTGAGACCACCGGCGAGGCTTCTGTTAAGCCGTATCCTTCCAAAAGCGGCAAGCGGTATTTGCGCTCGAAGGCTTTAAAGATTTCCGCCGGCAGCGCGGCGGCCCCGGAAATCGCCAGGCGCACGGGGTTGAAGATTCGCAGCAGAAAACCGGGCAAGAATTTTGACCATCTGGTGTCTTTGAGAATATTATAGATGGATGGAATTCCGACAAAGATCGTGACTTTGTTTTTTTGGATCGTCCGTACGATTTTTTTGATGGGTCTGGGCGATTTGAGGATGACCATGCGCGCGCCGTTTGCCAACGGCATCAGCATGCAGACGGTCGCGGCAAAGGAATGAAATAGCGGCAGAAAACAAACGATTGCATCGCGTTTTGTCACGTCAATGGCCTGCGAAGATGAGGCAATGTTCGCCAGGAGGTTGCCATGAGTGAGCATGGCTGCTTTAGGATGGCCTGTCGTGCCTGAGGTATAGAGAAAAACTGCCATGTCTTCTCTCTTGGGGTGTTGAACGTGTTTGCGGTTTTGCGGGACTGCGCCTGTCGGGGCGTTGCCCGATTTGGTATAGAGAATGTGTTGCAGGGATTCCACCATGACGTTGAGCTCTTCGGCAACTTCTTTATAAATGGGCGATGTGACCAGGCCGATGCTGCCGGAGTCTTCTAAAATATATTTGATTTCGTCGCGCTTGAACAGGTGGTTGACCGGAACGACGATTGCCCCTGCCATCAAAATGCCAAAATAGGCAAAGACGAATTCAGGTGAATTGTCCAAGAGGAGTGCGATCCGGTCTTTTTTTTGGATGTTGAACGCCTGGAGCTTAAGCGAGCAGTCCTGGGCTTTTTCGTAAACGTTTCGATAGGTAAAATTGTTTTGACCGAAGATGATGGCTGTTCGCTCTGGATGCGATCGGGTAGCTGTTTGAAGGATCGCCGGGATGTTGGGAAAGTGATCGCTGCGCATTGACGTTTAGGATTTTCTAAGGACCAAAAGGACGAGTGTCCCTAGCGCAAGGCAGTAATAGCCAAAGAGGTGGAATTGTTTGTTTTTGATCGTTTTTATCAGAAGAACGAGCGCCAGAAGTCCTGAGGCATACGATGCCAGAAAGCCGGCTGCCAAAAGGCTAAAGGCGGTTGTGTGTGTCGACCAGGCAGCTTTTGTTTCCAAAAGAAAGGCACCAAAAACAGCGGGCAGCGATGCCAGGAAAGATATGCGAAAGGCCTCCTCCGGCTTGAAGCCCCGCGCCAGGAGAGTCGTTATTGTCAGGCCGGAACGCGAGATGCCTGGTGTCACGGCGCATCCTTGGGCCAATCCGAGAAGTCCGCTGTCGGCAAGTGTCATTGGACGATTGCGGGTTTGGAATTTTTTGGTCCACAAGAGAAGCAGTCCGTTGAATAAAAGAAAAAAAGCGACTGGCCTGGCGTTTGTGAATAAAGGCTCGACAAAGGGTTTTAAAAAGAATCCGATCAGGCCTGTCAGGACAGTCACCAGGAGGATATACCCAATCATTTTGGCATTTTTCAGAACGTCGAGGATGTCTTTTCGGAAAAAAGTGACGACAGCCAAAAGAGTCCCCAGATGCAGGACCACATCAATCAAAAGGATGTCTTTGTCCACGCCGAAAAGAGTTTGGGAAAAAACGAGGTGCGCAGAACTGCTGATGGGCAAGAATTCGGTCAGGCCTTGAACAAGGCCAAGGGTGACAAATTTCAATAAAGACACAACCATAAGGCAGGCTAGATCTGGGCCTTTTTCACCAGATCCCGGTAATAATCAAGGCATTCCGGGCAGGTCTCTTTGCCTTTATGCCATTCCGGGTGGTCCTTTTTAATGAGTGCCAGGAGATATTCTTCAGCTTTGATATGGGTCAAGGCCATGTGTTCCTCAATAGCCCTGTTGCAGATCTGGCACATATAGGTTTTAGCGTTTTGGTCCTTGGCGCAACGATTGCAGAGCTCTGGATTTTTATCCGAAGGCGTGATTTTTAGGATGGTTTTGAGGACTTTTGCCACGGATCCTTCCAGCGGGATCTTGCATTTCAGACATCTTTTCATGTCATTCCTCTCTTTTATACTTTCGCGGCCAAAAACCTTGCCTTTTAAGGCAAGGATGGATAATGGTCGCTCAAGTATTTCGCTTCAAGAAACCGCGGGCTTTAGCCCGCGGAGCTTCATTCCTTGATGGCTGCATGATAAATAAAAATCACGGCCGCCAGGGCCATGTAAACGAAACGGCCGACCAAAACACCGTACGTGCTGCCTTCTTGTCCGAACCTTGTGATGATGGATGCTTCAATGCGCACAAGGAGAATCAAAAAAATCAGGCATGTCAGGAAAAAGGAAAATATTTTTCTCAGTGGCCAGTGCCGCATCACAAGGATAAAGGCAGTCGCAACGATAAAACCCACCTGTGGCCAGTGAACGGTTTTTAAGAATTTTTCCATGAGGACAATGGTTTGGTAGATTTGGTCTTTGAGGGCAAACACAAAGTTATCCATTGGTTTTTTTGCTCTCGCGCAGCGCAAAAAAAGCCACGGCCGTGCCTGCAAGGACGGCCCCGCCGTAGAAAAGGATTTTATCCCAGTGCAGCTTGACCGTTCCCTTGGAACGTTTGTAGAGAGAGCTGGTCTGTTCGGTTTTGACAAAATTCACCGAGTCGATCCAGGTGATCTTGTAGCGGGGGGTAAAAATAACGATGAGGATGATGGCGATGGTGCCTAGGACAAGAGCGAAAACTTGTTTTTTATTCATGGCATTTAGTGTAACGAAATCATCGCATAAAGTCAAACGTTCCTTTTGATATTGGTTCCGGCAAAGCGCTTGAGGCCTCCGGATTCCTGAATCCAGCCGTTGGCCAGGTTGTATTTTTTGAGAAGCTCAACCGCTGCCTCATATTCTTCCAGATGCAGCCGCCGGTCCAGGGGCGGATAAAGATTTGCTTCGAACGTCGGAAAATATTGGCTCATGAGGCTGACGTGCGTTTCAGGCGAGATGTGCTTGGCAATGAAGGAAAGAATTTCCTCGGTCCCGGAGATCTGTTCTGGAAGGACGAGGTGGCGGATGATCAATCCTTGCTGAATGATCCCTTCCTCATCAATGCGGGCGATGCCGACTTGCCTGTGCATTTCCAGAATGCTTTTGCGGTTGTTCTCCGGATAAGACGGAGCCGCTGAGTATTTGACAGCATTTGTTTGGTCTGCATAGCGCATATCCGGCAAGTAGACATCAACGATGCTGTCTAAAAGACCGAGGACCTCAGGCAACTCATAACCTGAAGTATTGTAGACCAAGGGAATTTTTAAGCCTTGTTCTGCGGCCAGGATCAGAGCCTCCAGGATCTGGGGCATGACGTGCGTTGGGGTGATGACGTTGATGTTGTGGCAGCCTTCATCTTGCAGGGAGCACATGTGGCGGCTCAGTTCTTCGAGAGATACTTCTACTCCTTCTCCCTCCTGACTGAAGCCGTGATTCTGACAGTAAACACAACGCATCGAGCAATGGGAAAAGAAAATCGCGCCCGACCCCCTCGTTCCTGAAATCGGTGGTTCTTCGCCCAAATGGGCAAACGCGCTACAGACAATGGCGTTTCGGCCTGTTTGGCAAAACCCCCGCTCATTTTTTAGGCGATTGACACCGCATTTTCTTGGACAGAGTGTACAATGTTCGAGCATCTGCCAGGCGTATTCGGCTCTTTGATGCAGTGTTTTGTTCTTAAGGGCTTGGAGATATTTGGGCTGGGCCATGGATTTTTTCGATTTGTTGACGATAGCGGGTTCTGACATCATTGAAAAACCGGATATATGTTTCTTGGCGATAATCCGGATAAGTCCAGGGGGCCGGTTGGAATCCCCGTTCTTTATAAAATAAGGTGATTTCTTCGTAGATGCCTTTTCCGACGTAGATCCGATGCGCGTAGTTTTTGGTCGTGGCCAGGACGAGTTTTGAAAGGCTCACATAGCCCGGATCGATATTGACGCGGCGTCTTCGGTCCGGATGGCTGAATTTTTGTTCGAGGGCATTTGTTGTGAGTTTGGTTTTGATAAGGCGTTCAGCAGGCCCTAGGCGAGCGAAACTGACGAATTGGCGCTTGAGGTTTTGACCCATTTCACTTGCGTAGTAACCGGTCTGATCAAACGGCCAAACAGGGCTGAGACTGTCCGCAGGACCGAATTTTTTTATGAGGATTTGACGGATCGCAGACAAGGAGGCCTCGTCGGCGGCGATCAGGCTTGTGATCCATTTCACTGGAAGTGGGCAAACGGGTGTTCCCATGGGGAAAGCGAAAAAAGGATTTGTGCTATGCGGAATGGCTCAGGTGATTTTTCACGTACTCATCGATCGCCTTCATGTCGCCTTTGGAGATCTGATTAAAATAGATGGCGATGTCGTGGGCATTGGGTTGGAGTGGATCTGACGCGCGCTGGACCCGCACCACCGTTCCCTCGCAAGCAATGTGCTTGGCGTTCTTGGCGCGCTTGGAACGCGGGATGAGCAGGGTAATCTTTAGTTTTGTCAAAATGGGAACATAGGTTTCGACCCGGCAGTAAGCACCAATGCAACTGATATTCTTTGTTTCCGTGACAAAATCAATGCTTTTGTCCTTGAGCTTGATGGCGATGTTTTTATCAACGCGCAGGTGCCGCCGACGTTCCTGTGGATTCTGGGGGTTAGGCTGCTGGGGCATCGGATTTTGCCTGTGAGTCCCGGAAACATTTCCTATTGCAGTAGAATTTTCCGTTGCGGTAGTACCGTCGGATACGTTTGACAGGTTTATTGCATTTGGCACAATTGAGTTTATCTTCTTGATCCGCCATAAAAAAACTCCTTGCTAAGTTGTAAAATTAAAGGATTTCATTGATCAGAATATATTCCTGCAGCCAATTTCTAAAGACAGGATTGATTTCCGAAAATTCCAATCCCGCCTGGTACTGGTCGGAGTAAGAGATGCGATGAGACCAGAC
>JAZDLY010000140.1:0-11694 GCA_043801485.1 Candidatus Omnitrophota bacterium
CTCGAGGCATCCCGGCCGACTTCGGTCACAACCTCCCGCAGGGTTACATATTCGCCCTTGCGCGTGGACATAGGAACAGGCTGACCCTGACGGAAAAGCGTCGCCAATTGAATAATGACGATCTCTAAGGCAGCCCTGTCCTTGCCAAACGCCTGCACAGCGGCTTTGATCCTCGGGATGTATCCGTGGTGGTCCGGCCCCCAAAGGTTGATGAGTTTTTCAAACCCCCTCTTGAATTTATCCTCATGATAAGCAATGTCCGGAGTGATATACGTATAGGTGCCGTCGGATTTGTGCAGGACCCTGTCTTTATCATCGCCGAATTGCGTGGATTTAAACCACAGCGCGCCCTCGGATTCATAGAGCAGCCCTTTCTTTTTCAAAAACGCCAGGGCCTTCTCGATTTTTCCAGAACGGCCGAGCGTCTTCTGGCTGTACCAGGTGTCAAAATGCACGCCGAAATCATCAAGTTCATGACGAATCATGCCACAGATCTGTTCAACGCCGTAATCGATGAAAAAAGAAGCGCGCCCTTCGGCGCCAAGGCGTTCAATTTTTTTACGGGTCGATTCATCATCATAGAGCGCCCTGGCCAGGTCAACGATGTACTGCCCCTGGTAATGGTCTTCGGGAAAAACAACGCTCTGACCGCCCAGCTCCTGGTAACGCAAATCGATCGAGCGTCCCAGGATATTGATCTGATTGCCCTCGTCGTTCAAATAGTATTCTTTTTCAACCCGATATCCTGCCAAAGACAGAATATTTGCCAGGGCGTCGCCGACTGCGGCCTGACGCGCATGGGCCACCGACAAGGGTCCTGTCGGATTGGCACTGACAAATTCAAGAAGAACGCGCTTGCCGACGCCAAAATCCGTCTTTGCGCAATCGGCGCCGCTGACATTGATTTGCCTCAAGACGTCGAAAAAGACCTGATCGGTGAGAAAAATATTGATGAAGCCGGCCCCTTTGACTTCGATGTCTTTAACCAGGGCCTTTGCCGGACTCTTGGCCAGGAGCGCTTTGGCAATCGCAACCAGGCCTGAGGCAACTTCTTGGGGATTTTTGCGCCAAAGACTTGCCAGCCTCATGGCCAGAGCCGAGGAAAAATCGCCAAAATCTTTTTCCTTGGGAATCTCAAGAGATAGAGTGTGAAAAACGACGGGGTCGGGTGGTGCTAGCGAGGAATCTCGGCAGTAGCGTTCAACGCTTCTTTCTAGCAGACAAACGAGTTGTTTTTCGAGCTGTTGAAACATCGACTCTTTTTGCATCCTGCCATAGACGATCTAAACCGTAGTGGTCGCGGGAGTCCTTAAAAAAAATATGGATAACTACGTCTGAATAATCCAATAGTATCCACAAGCCTTCTCGTTTGCCTTCCAGAGAGCGCAGCTTCAGGCCTTGCTGCTTGAACTGTTCTTCGATAAGCTCGGCGATCGCCGCGGCCCGGCGCTGTGAAGAAGAACTGCAGATAACAAAATAATCGCAGAAGTTCGCGCTTTTGCGCATGTCTAAGACTGCGATATCTTCTGCCTTTCGTTCCAGAGCAAGCTTAGCGGCTAAAAGAGCCTTTTTCTTTGGTTCTATTGTCAATCCTCCTTAAAATGAACAATCCTTGCCAAATTTTCAAAAAATTTGCCAAGGATAAATTCGGCATTACAACTTATGTTCACGATGTTCCATAAGTTGTGGCCTCATTTATTTATTACCCAGAATCTTGAACATCGATGTCCCACAAGACGCGCATTTCCCCTTCATGGCGTTGCGGCCGTTCTTGAGGGTCTGTTCTTTGGTGTCTTTCATCTCTTTCTTTGCCTTACACTTAACGCAATAACCTTCCATGCTCTCCTCCTCTTAGGTAGTAGATGATATCTTGTTCTTTTTTACCACAACTGCTAACCGATGTCAAGCGAATCACAATCAACCCCACCACCGACTAAAGTCGGTGGTTTGAATCCCGATGCCTGAACGCTTCGCAGAGTTCAGAACCTTTACCATAGAACTCTGCTCGCAGGCACGGGACTTCGCCGGAATAATTAAATCAAGGTGCTTGATTCGGGCGCTTGGTTTTCATCCGCCTACGCCAGGCGGCTGACCAAATCGCGGATTTTCTTTTCATGCACATGACTCTGGGGCCCCACGGCCGCAAAATGCAGCTGCGGCCACCGGATGACGTCCCTGGCCACACGCAGGCAATCCGCGCTCGTGATGCGCTCAATGTGACGGCGCAGCTCCTCTTTGGTCTCAATCAAGCCGCAATTCAATAAACCGTCTCCCATCCAAAGCATGTGTTCCATCGTATCATCCAGCGCCATTTCGGTCTGCGCAATCAAAAAATCCTTGGCGCGCCTGAGCTCTCCGGCCGAAACCCGCAGCCGCCTCAACGTGTCCAATTCCTTAAAAATCACCCTGGCCGCCTGGACCAGATTCCTGTTGTCGATGCCCGCATGCACGAAAAAAACACCCGTATCTTTGAGTTTTTTGACATGAGAAGCAATCTCATACGCCAGGCCCTTTTTCTCACGCACTTCGTTGAACAGCCTGCTGGACATGTTCCCGCCGAGAACAACATGCAGAACACTTAAGACAAATCTGTCTTTATGGGAACGGTGAAATGACGGAAATCCCAGATGAACATGGGTCTGCTCGATGTCTTTAGAGATGATTTTAATGGTCGGCGTTGTCCGACGGGACACAAAAGGAATGATAGGTTGTGCCGAAGAAAATTTCAAAGGGCCAAACACGCGTTCCATGTTTTTTTGGAGATCGTTCTCGTTAAGATCCCCTGCGCAGGACACAACAAGGTTAGCAGGTGAATACCACTGCGCATGGTAGTCCCGGATCCGGGCAGGGCTGATCCCTGAGACCGAATCAATGGAACCGGCAATATTGCGGCCCAAGGGATGACCGGGCCACAAAAGTTCATCAAAAAGCTCCTGCACCTGATATTGGGGCAGGTCTTTGTACATCTTGATCTCTTCAATGATGACCCCGCGCTCTTTCTCGATATCTTTGGCCTTCAAAAGCGGCAGAAGGACCATGTCCGACAAAACGCGGAAAACGTTGTGGAAATGCTTGCCAAGGAATTTGGCATAGTAACAGGTGTTTTCTTCGGATGTAAACGCGTTGAGGCTGCCGCCCACACCTTCGATGGATTCCTTAATTTTATCGCCGGAGTAATGCTTGGACCCCTTGAACACCAAATGCTCCAAAAAATGACTGATGCCGTTGATCTGGGGGGATTCATTTCTTGAGCCGGTATCAAACCAAAAGCCTAAAGAGACTGAAGAAACTCCCTGCATCTTTTTTGTGATGAGCTTGACGGAATTTTTATATTCGCGGATCTTATACATCTAGATTTTTCGGGTCAACGCCCTGACAAAGGCGCCGACGTTTGAGACAAGACGTCGCTTGGACGTATTTTGTGAGATGGATTTCACGATGGCGCTGCCCACAATAACACCGTCACAAAAACTCCCTACCGCTTTGACCTGCTCGGGCGTGGAAACCCCAAATCCCGCGCACACAGGAATCTTGCCGGCAATCCTTTTGACAGAACGCAGCTGACTTTTAAGTTCCGCGGGGAGCTGACGGCGCATGCCGGTCACGCCCGTCAAAGAAACAAAATAAATGAATCCGCCGGAATGACGGACAATCATCCTGGCCCTCTGTCTAGAAGTAGTCGGCGCAATAAACTGAATGATATGCAAGCCGCTTTTTTTAGCAGCTTGCACAAAATCTTTTTCCTCTTCGGGCGGCAGATCAGGAACAATAACCGCATCCAGACCGACACGGACAGCCTCTTTCACAAAGCGCGCCGGGCCATAACTTAAAATCGGATTATAATAACTCATAGCCGCCAAAGGCATCTGGGTCTTACACCGCAGTTGGGCAACAAGTTTTAGAATCCTTCCCAAGGTGGCGCCTTTTTTGAGCGCTTCATAAGAGGACTTTTGGATCACAGGTCCGTCCGCAATTGGATCTGAGAAAGGGATCCCAAGCTCAACAATATCCACGCCGGACTTCTCAAGCTCCGGAATCAATTTTGCGGTTGTGGAAAGATTGGGATAACCGGCTGTCAAAAAGGCTATGAACGCCTTTTTTTTCTTGCGCCGCAATTCTTTGAATTTTTTATCAATCCTATTCATGGGACACCAGGCCCTTGATGGCAGTGACGTCTTTATCGCCCCGACCCGACAAACACATAATAACAATCGAGTTCTTTTTCAGGCGGCGCGCCATTTTTTTCAGGTAGGCAATGGCATGCGCTGATTCCAAAGCAGGAATGATGCCTTCAGTTTCAGACAAGAGCTTAAATCCGTCCAGCGCCTCTTTGTCCGTGACGGCAAAATAACTCGCGCGCTTTGTGTCCTGATAATAAGAGTGCTCAGGCCCCACGCCGGGATAATCGAGCCCCGCAGCCACGGAATGGGCAATCTTGACCTGACCATTCGCATCCTGCAACAATTTGCTCTTGGCGCCATGCAAAACACCGGTCCTGCCGGCCAAAAGCGTTGCGGAATGGTGACCTGTCTTCAACCCAAGACCCGCTGCCTCAACGCCGATCATCTTAACCTTTTTATCCTGATAAAAGGGATAAAACAACCCCATGGCATTGCTGCCGCCACCAACGCAGGCCAAAAGGTAGTCCGGCAATTTCCGCTCAAGTCGAAGGATTTGCCGCCTGGATTCCTTGCCGATGACCAACTGAAAATCCCGGACAAGCATGGGAAATGGATGCGGCCCTGCCACTGAACCTAAAATATAATGGGTGGTGCGGACATTGGTCACCCAGTCACGGATGGCCTCGGATAAAGCGTCTTTTAAAGTTTGTGAACCGCTGGAAACCGGAATGACTTCAGCACCCAGCAATTTCATCCTGTAGACATTCAAAGCCTGACGTTGGATATCTTTTGTGCCCATGTAGACGTGACACTCCAGACCAAACAGAGCACAGGCTGTTGCTGTCGCAACGCCGTGCTGACCGGCGCCTGTTTCAGCAACCACTCGCTTCTTACCCATGCGCCTGGTCAAAATCGCCTGCCCCAGGGTATTGTTGATCTTATGCGCACCTGTATGAAGAAGGTCTTCCCGCTTGAGATAAATCTTGCCCTTGCCCAAAATCCGGCTCAAGTTTCTGGCAAAATACAACGGAGTCGGTCTGCCGGCATATTCGGCAAGATAATAGTTGAGCTCCTTTAAAAAGGCCTTATCCCTTTTGGCGACAGAATAAGTCCTCTCCAGTTCCTCGAGCGCTGTCATCAGCGTCTCAGGAACAAACTTGCCGCCGTAAATCCCAAAATGTCCGTGTTTGTCAGGAATCATAGTGTTTTGATTATAGAACGATGGTAAAGAATCGTCAATGGTTATAAACTTTGAGGGCGTTAAAATGCCAATTTCAGACGGGTCCCGATGATGTTGTGCGTGACCCAGACGTCGCTGGATTTCAGGCGGCGCCACGTGTAATAAACCTCGGCGCTGACGTGCTCGCTGATCCTGAGGGAAACCCCGCCGGAAAGCCTGTTTTCGTTCAGTTCTTTCTTGTCAAAATCAACAAAGAACTCATCGCTAAGAAAGGGCTGAATTTGCCGCCTGGTCCATTTCCATGGGAGCCTGACCGTGGTGTTATTGCGGTATCTCCAGAAATCATCGGCGTCCTCTTTGATGCGGTATTCGAAGCGGCTGCGATTGCTGAAAGCCGAATCCAGCCACTTCCACTTGACGGTCGCATTCATGTGCGGCCGCTCTTCCCTGTTCCAGTTGCTCTTGGACTCACTCAACACATGCCGGTAATTAAGCCCCAAATCCAACCATTTAGCTAAACCGGAATAAACAACGCCCAGATCCGTGTGCTGATAATAAAAATCGCTGCAATCATCCTGAAAATACATTTCGTTTTCCAGCGTCAATTTCCAGTCTTCGGCAAAACCCCAGGAAAACGATTCTGTTTTCCAATACTGAGTGTCTCTGGCAGCAAAAACAGAACAAGGCCTGGTACACATGAATAATAAAATAGATATCCCCGCAAGCCCACAAGTCATTTTTCTCATGTCAGGCGCCTTTCTGTTCTGCTGCGGCGTATTTGAATTTGAAGGCGGCTTTCGAAAGCCGACCAAAGAGCTCCAAATTCTGTTTGAGTTTTGGAGGAGATTCAATAATGCGGGAAAACCCTTCCCAGATGCCAAACCAACCAAGCGGCATAAGAACGATCCCCAGGAGTTCAATCGCCAGCATGCTCAACATCTTATAGTAGGCCACAAGAGTCAGGACAGAAAGAAACACAATGCCAAAAATAACAAAAATCGTGCCCTTGCGACGGGCGGCATTGATCTCTTTTAAAATTGCCAGGTGTCTGAACCGAAAATACTGCTTGAGTCGTTTGTTGACGATGCGCTCTGAGGCATCGTCTTTGAGGCTTACGGGAGCATAAATCGTGATAATGTAATTTCCGCGCTGGGTCTCGCGATACCGCTTTCTGAGTTCCAGGAGAAAATCTTCGGAAAGGATCCTCTGCTCAAGGGGACTTGGGTCAAAATCTGAAAACACATCATCCCAGGAATCAATGGCAATGGTAATTTCCTGAATGTCTTTAATGTGTTCTTCGATTTGGGAAGCGGTGTCTGGCATAAGATAGTTGAAACAATCCCGATTCCCTAATCGCTTCGCAGATTTCAAATATTTGGCTCTGGAAATCTGCTCGCTGATATCGGGATTTCCCGCTGACGCGGGATTTCGCTGGAGTATTAAATCAAGGTGCTCAAATTCGGCCAAATTCAGATACTTTACGTTAACTTAAGTTAACGTAAAGTATGGCCTCATTTAAAAATAGTGCCCAGAGAGGGAATTGAACCCCCGACGCAGGGATTTTCAGTCCCTCGCTCTACCGACTGAGCTATCTGGGCAGCAAATCAACAAAATCCTTAATAATCTCAAATATCTAACTCTTAATCGGAGACCGACTTCCGCCACAGTTCTTGGCGGACCCGCCACGATTTATGGCGGGGAGCTATCTGGGCAATAAGATTGGCAAGGAGCTAAATTTTGAGAATCTTATTTTATCAGAAGGCCCTATTCTGTCAACATCTATCGGTCGTGGCTTTTCAATTGGGGACAAAAGCGTACGTCTCTCTATTATCAAATGTTGACACTCGAATGTTGGCTCTGTATACTTTATTGTACGCCGGGATGGTGAAATTGGCAAACACATAGCGTTCAGGGCGCTACGCTCGCAAGGGCTTAAGGGTTCAACTCCCTTTCCCGGCAAAATTTTTCCTTCATGATTCCCCTCTCTCTTAAACCAGCAAACCGAGCAACAAATTCACACATTTTTTTTATCCTGCTCATTGCCCTTGTCGGCTGCGTCCTCTACGCCAACAGTCTCGGCGGGGATTTCCAGTGGGATGATATCCTCCTCATCAAAAAAAATCTCAACCTCCGCTCGCAGGACACGGCGCTCACAGCGTTCTTCAGGCCCTTGTATACGTCCTTGCGCTACTACCGACCGCTCCAGGAACTCTCTTATACTCTTGACTATTCCCTTTGGAAACTCAATCCTATCGGATATCACCTGACCAGCATCGGACTCCACATCACCAATGCCATACTTCTTTACTTTTTTTGTTACCTCTTTGTCGGCCGACGGATTCCGGCTTTCTGGGCAGCGTTTTTGTTTTGCTGCCACCCGGCGTTAACCGAACCTGTGAATTATATTTCCAGCCGCTCTGATCTTCTCGTCGCTTTTTTCACTCTGCTTGTTTTTATTTTTTATGTCAAAAATCATATTTTTATTTCTGCAGCCTGTTTTGGCCTGGCTTTTTTGAGCAAAGAAAGTGCCTTGATCATTCCTTTTCTTCTTCTTTGCTATGAGGGCTCTTCCAGAAAAAGATACAGAAACCTCTGGTCCTTTTTTGCCCTGACGGTTCTTTTCTGCGGTATCCTGATTGTTGTCACGCCGCAAAAAATATTTCATCCGCCGAATATCTCCTATTTTCTTTCAATGCCAAAGGCATTTTTGACGTATCTGCGCGCATGGCTTCTCCCCTTTGGCATCTACAAAACCTGGAGCATTGCGCCGGTCCAATCTTTGCGCGATCCATTCTTTATGTTTCCGGTTCTGGGCCTCGTTCTGTTCTTTTTCCTGGTTTTCAAATACCGGCATATTTCTAAAATAGCATTTTTTGGCATCATTTGGTTTTTTGTATCGCTGGTCCCTTTTATCGTCATCGTTTACCCCTTCGGCCTGATCCAGTTGTTCCCATTTTCGTTCGCGTGGATCTACACACCTGCCATGGGCCTTGGCTTGGTCCTGGCCTCATGCTTAAGCTCTAACGAAAAACTCAATCAATTCCGGAAAAGAATTTTAAGCATATGTCTTACGGTAGTTGTCCTGCTTTTTTCAATCCAGACGATCCGCATCAATACCCTCTGGTCCGGGCCGGCGCTAGCGTTCAATCAATACATTTTTGACCGGCTTCCTCCAAACTCCAAACCTTTGTTTCTGAGCAAGCTAGGTATGGTGTATGCCCAGAATAACAAAACATCGCAAGCGCTTGATTTATTCAAAGCAGCTCTTGCCACCGGCGGCAAAGACAATGACGCCTTGGCAGACATCGGGACGATTTTTTTACAGGAAGGTCGTCTTGATCTTGCCCTGCGTTGTTACGAAGAGGCCCTGCGCCAGAACCCTGACCTTGTGCCGGTGCACTACAACCTCGGGCTTTTGCACCTCATGAATCAAGACACAGAGGCCGCCATTCAGGAGTTTGAGAAAACTGCCGAACTCGATCCGACCCATGCCGACGCGCACTACAATCTGACCATCCTCTACGCGCGCAAAAACGATACCGAACGAGCCTCGGAAGAATACGAAAAAACCATCCGTCTCGACCCGCAGGCCTTCCGAGAAATCCAATAATCTAGAGGGAATTGATGAAGTCGTCGAACGTTATTTTGTCGCCGATTTCTTCTTTGACGGCGCGCACACGTTCGCCGGTATAGGGATGGGTGCGAAAATAGGACAATTTCTGAGGCGGTTCTTTTTTGTGACGTTTTTTGAGCTTCTCCAGAAAATCGACCATGGCATGAGGGTCATAGCCGGCGCGCTTGGTATAGCGCGCACCTAGTTTATCCGCCAGAATTTCATCTTCCCGGGAATAGCCCATGAGCAGATGGATGTAGGCCAACTGAGCCCCTTGAGTGAATTCCGGACTCTTGGCCGCCATGGAAAATACAGACAAAAGGTTATACCCCCAGATGGCCTGAAGGCGCTTGATAGAATGACGCGCCACCACATGGCCGATCTCATGACCCAGCACGCCCGCCAGCTCATCATCGCGATCAGCAACTTTCATGAGATTTTTAAACACGTAGATGTAGCCGCCGGGCAAAGACACGGCATTGACCAGGTCTTCGTCTTTCTCGTCTTCAATGACACGGAAACGATACAACAATTCCTGACGATCGCAGACCGCAGCGATCTTCTTGCCGATGTGCTGCAACCGTTCGTTCATCTCAGGGTCGTGGATCACTTGATAGTTTTTCTCGATTTGCCTGGAGACCGAATCGCCGATCGAAACCTCCTGATCGCTGGAATACATCATGAGGTCTTGCCTGTTGGTAGCCACGTTGAACTCCGTGGCGCACCCGACCAAAATCATCGCGCCAACACAGGCCAAAAGAGAAACACCGACCTTTTTCAAAAGCGAAAACAATTTGGCCAATGGCAGGCCAACGACGTTAAAGTAACAACCTTCGATACGCTTGATGAAGAGGCTACCTTGCCCCTGAATATCAAATCCACCGGCTTTGTCCAAAGGAGAGACTTTCTTAAAATAATTCGCGATATCCTTATCCGAAAGCGGCGTCATATGGATCCTGGTTTCCTCGACAGCAACAACTTCTTTGCCCCGCTTGACATCGATCACCGCCAAACCGCTGTAAAGGCGATGCGGCCTTGCCGATAAGGTCTTAAGCATGCGCCGTGCCTCTTTCAAAGTCTTTGGCTTGCCAAAGATTTTTCCGTTCTGCCAAACCAGAGTATCGCAGGCAATCACGATGCCGCTTTTGACGCGTCGGGAGACGCTGCGCGCCTTGGCGAGCGCATTGACTTTTACCGTTGCGCGAGGGGAACGCTTGCTGCCGTCAACCTCCTTGACACGTGAGGGGAGCACCCTAAACTTAATCCCCAAGTTTTTCAAAAGTTGAGCCCGCGCTTTTGATTTCGATGCCAAAATAAGCATGTGTATTTTATAGACCTTTTGCGGCGGATTCTCCGGCAAGATACCCCGTTGAAAATGCAGCCTGAAGATTGTAACCGCCGCTGGCTGCCGCCAAATCCAGAACTTCACCGCAGAAATAAAGACCCTTGGCCTTCCGGGAGGCCATTGTTTTTGGATCGACTTCTTTCAAAGACACGCCGCCGTGCGTAACCATGGCCTCAACCAAAGGCCTTGTTTTTCTGATGCACAAAGGAAATTTCTTAAGAAACTCCTGTATTTTCCTTCTTTCCGAGACGGTGACCTGATGACATTTTTTCTCTCCATCCATTTTGCAGAATTTTAAAAAATGTGGAATAAATCTTTTCGGCAGAATCAAAACAAAGTAATTTTTTAATTTCAGGCTGCCCTTTTGCTGAAATTCACGCTGTAGCTTACGATCCAGCTCTTGGTTGGATAAGCCCGGTTTTAAATCGATGTGCAGTGCTACGACTTTGCGCTGACTCAACAGGTGCGCCACTTGTGCGCTGGAATCCAAAACCAGAGGTCCGGAAACCCCAAAATGGGTAAACAGAACTTCACCGATCGGAGATTCCAGCATTGTTTTACCGGAGGAAAAAATAAGGCGGATATTTTTAAGCGTTAGACCTTGAAGTTCTTTGACAACTGATTCTTCAGTTTCAAGCGCAACCAATCCCGGACCGAGCTCTTGGATATGGTGACCGATCTCTTGGGCTATGCGGAATCCGTCGCCGCAAGAACCGGTCTGAGGATAAGAAGCGCCGCCCGTCGCCAGGATAATTTTTTGCGCAGGAAACACCCGGCCATCCTCCAGGCGAAGACCGAAAGCGCGCCCATCCTTGATGACGATGTTCTTAACCGAAGAGCTCAAGTGAACACAAACACCAAGACGCTCCAATTCTCCGACCAAGACATCCACAACGCTCGTGGCCGTATCGGTGACGGGGAAAACTCTTGCCTGACGCTCGCGCTTAAGACCCAGACCTCTTTTCTCAAAAAAAGTCATAAGCTCCGCAACAAAAAAATGGGCAAAGGCATCCCTCAGGAAAGAACCCTGTTTTCCGAATTGATCAAGATAATGTTCCAGGGAGGAATCGTTGGTGAGGTTGCATCGGCCTTTGCCGGTCAGACCGAGCTTGCGGGCAATGCTGGCGTTTTTTTCAAAGAGGTGAACGCCACCTGAGATTTGCGCAGCCCGGATGGCAGCCATGATTCCCGACGGCCCGGCACCAACCACAGCAATAGAATTCATCGACAGAGGAAGCTATGATGTATGAACACCTGAAATATTTCCTTGTTCGCTAAAGCTCACAAGGACTCCCGCTAACGCGGGATTTCGCTAGTACACCTTCGGTGTAAAATTGTGCTCAATTCGCTAAAACGAAACATTAAGGTGCTCGTTTGGATTTATTGGAAGAAAAAAACTCCGAGGCTTTAAAAAGGGAAATGAGTTCGCACTCTT
>JAZDLY010000142.1:0-6746 GCA_043801485.1 Candidatus Omnitrophota bacterium
CGCTGGATGTGAACATTGACCCTGAAACGGTCCAACCCTTGCATAGCGACCGACAAATCCAGCTCCCAATTCTTTTCAAACATTTCCTTTTGTTCGTTGGAAAGAATGCTGTAAATCAGGCGCTTTGTCTCCTCGCGCGTCAACTTGGGCAACTCCGAAAAAATCAAACGTCCGTCAATGCGCAAGATCGGAGGCATATGCTCGGTCAGATGAAGGTCAGAAGCCTTTTTTTCGATCGTCAGCAACAGAAGATCTTTCATTTCCATTTTTTCCATGAATCCCCCTTCAGTGAGCGCACAATTTACTGAGCGATAGCGAAAATAAATTGTTTGCGCGAATTGACCCTCGACAAGTTTTATTAAGACTTAGTTGAGGGTATCCTCAACTAAGTGTTCGCGGATCGGTGATACAACCCTTGATCGCCGAAGCCACAACCGTAGCCGGCGAACCCAGATAAATAAAAGCCTCGGGATTGCCCATGCGGCCCTTAAAATTCCTATTTGCGGTAGAAATAACAGTTTCACCGTTTGCCGGAACGCCGTTATGGGTCCCCACTCAAGGGCCGCAACCCGGCGTCACAACGATTGCCCCGGCTTCGATCAATGTCGCTAAAATGCCTTTGCGGCCAGCTTGGAGATAAATGTCTTTGGACGCGGGTGCCACGATCAAACGCAGGTCCGGATGGACTTTCCTACCTTTGAGCATGCCGGCTGCGATCGTCAAATCTTCCAAGCGGCCATTCGTGCACGTGCCCAGAAACGCCTGGTCGATATGCGTTCCCTCCAGGTCTTCCACGCTTGCGTTATTGTCAACACTATGAGGCTTTGCGATTTGCGGGCTTAGTTTCGAAACATCATATTCTTTAACCTGAGTATAAACCGCATCGCGGTCCGCATCACAAGGCTCTGGTTTACGGCTGGTATTCCTGCCCTCCAGCCATGCCAACGTTATTTTGTCAACGGGGACGACCGCAAATTTAGCCCCCATCTCCACACCCATGTTGCAGATGGTAAAACGCGCATCCATGCTCATCGCATTGATGACCGGACCATAAAATTCGACTGACTGATAAGTCGCACCGTCTGCGCGCAAATCGCCGATGATCCTTAAAATCACATCTTTAGAATAAACACCTTTCGGCAATCTGCCCTTAACCACAATCTTTAGGGACGTCGGCACCTTAAACCAGTTCTTTCCGCAGGCAAGACTGATGGCCAAATCCGTCGAACCCACACCGGTGGACAAGACACCCAGCGCTCCATAGGTGCAGGTGTGGGAATCAGCTCCCAGAACGAGATCTCCCGGAAGAACATGCCCGTTTTCAGGAATAACCTGATGGCAAACCCCGCAGCCGATGTCATAGAGCAGAAGATTTTTTTCGCGCGCAAACTCCCTGAGTTTTTTATGCACCGCCGAAACCCCGAGATTCGGCGAAGGCGCGCTATGATCGATCACAATGGCAAATTTATTGCGGTCAAACGCCTCTTTGATCCCCAAGGCGCGGAACCGATCCACGATAATGCCGCTCGTGCCGTCCTGACCAAAGCAAAAATCGATTGAACACACCGCAAAATCACCGGCGCGCAATGGACGGCCGGCGTGACGGCTCAATATAATCTCGGCTATTGTTTTTCCAGCCATTCCTCGATCCGGTCTAAGCCCTTTGTGATCTTCTCTAAGCTCGTGGCAAAACTCAAACGCACAAAATCATCACACCCAAAGGGCCCGCCAGGAATAACCGCCACAAGTTCTTCCTCAAGCAAACGTTTGGCAAACGCAAAAGAATCCAATTTTGTTTTTGAAATGTCGCAAAAGATATAGAATGCCCCCTCAGGTTTTTTATAACCGATCCTGTCTTTCATGCGGTCCAACCTTGCGGTGATGGTATCCCTGCGCTCCTGAAATTTTTTCCTGATGTCGTCGAAATAACTCTTCGGCAACGAAAAAGCTGCCAAGGCGGCCTTCTGGACAAACGAGGTCGGATTGGATGTTGAGTGGTCCTGGAGGTTGGAGATAGCGCTGGCAATCTCAGGCTCTGCCGCCAGATACCCCAGCCTCCAGCCTGTCATGGAATAGGATTTGGAAAAACCATTGACCGTAACGGTGAGTTTTTTCATCTCTGGCGAGAGCGAAGCGATGGAAACATGCTCCAGGTTGTCGAAAATGATTTTTTCATAAATCTCATCGCTGATACAAAGGATGTTATTCTGGACACAAAAATCGGCGATCGCTTTGAGCTCGGAAACGCCGTAAACCACACCGCAGGGATTCGACGGACTGTTGAGAATCAAAAGTTTAGTTTTTTTGGTCAGAAATTTTTTGAGGCGGGCGGGATTGACTTTGAAATCGTCTTTGAGTGTTGTTGGGACCGCAACGGGTTTCCCTGCGGCGAGCTTGACCATCTCCGGATAACTGACCCAGTAGGGCACCGGAATCAAAACCTCATCTCCCTCTCCAACCAAAACCTGCATGGCGTTGTAGAGCGAATGCTTGGCGCCGCAGGAGACAATAATGGATGAGGCCGGATAGTTCAGGCCGTTTTCCGTTTCAAGTTTTTTGGAGATGGCTGTCTTAAGATCAGGAATACCGGTGGTGGGGGTGTATTTGGTAAACCCTTCCTGGATCGCGCGGATGGCTTCTTGCTTGATGACCTCAGGGGTGTCGAAATCCGGCTCCCCTGCCCCAAACGAGACCACGTCCTTGCCTTCCTTGATCATGCGCTTGGCTGTCGCCGTGATCTGGAGCGTGGCCGACGGACTAACCTCTTGGGCTCGTTTGGTTAGCATCATGCGGATTGGAAAGAGTTCGATGTCCTACGATTACGAAGAAGAATCTCTCTTTTGCTTAAAGAACTTCTCAAAACCGCCAAGGATCTTTTTCGGAGGCTTTCTGGCTTCTTTTTCCTTATGTTCCTGATGCTCCGGTTTCGGCGCAGGCCTCGGCGTTTCTTTCTTTTTGGATTCCTCAGCCGGCGCTTTCTGTTTTGGCTCTTCTTTAACAGGTGCGGCTTTAACGGCACGCGGTATCTGGTAGACAACAGAAAGCTCTAAAACCACTAATTCCGCATTGTCCCCACGTCTGCGTCGATAAGGAATAATGCGTGTGTAACCTCCCTTACGTTCGGAGAATCTCGGCGCAATATCCGTAAATAACCTCTTGACCAGGCCGTGATCGGTCAAAATGCTAAAGGCCCTGCGCCGCGCTGCCAGGGAATTGATGTCTTTGCCAAGGGTGATCAATTGATTCACCAGGCGCATGGCAAGCTTTGCTCTCAATTTGGTCGTCACAATGCGCTGGTTGACCAGGACATTGCGGGCCAGTGATCGAATGGTGGCTTTGTAGTAGGAACTAAACCGCGATAGATTTTGAGTATTTCGTCGATGTCGCATCTCATCCGCCTTCGGGTGCTTATATTTCTCCGCCTCCGTTTACCAACTCCGGCGGATTTCGCCAAAGTGGCAACACCGAGGTGCTCTCTCGCCTGCGCTAACGCTTCGGCGAGATTTCGTTAAATGCGCCTATGGCGCACATTAAAATGCTCATTTTTCTTTCTTCAGTTTTTTCTCGTCAAACTGCATGCCGAGATTCAGATTCATGCCTGCCGCAAGCTCTTTGACTTCGGTCAGGGATTTCTTGCCGAAGTTTCTCAAGCAAAGGAGTTCGCTTTCGGCCTTCTTGACCAAATCGCCGATTGTTTTAATATTGGCCTCTCTGAGGCAATTGGTGCTGCGCACGGATAACTCAAGTTCGGAAATCGGCAGCCTTAGTTTTTCAAACAACTGCGCCTCCTCGGGGCTCATGGTCTCCGCCTCTTCAAGCTCCTCAGGAATCGTACCCAGATTCATGAAGACATCCAGATGCCCCCTGAGGATATTGGCCGCGTAGAGCATGGCTTCCTTGGGGTCAATACTGCCGTTGGTGAAAAGCTCAATCACCAGACGGTCATAATCTGTTTTTTGTCCGACGCGCGTGTTTTCAACATGGTAGGTCACTTTTTTGACAGGTGAAAAAATCGAATCCACGGGAACGGTCCCGATGACCTGATCTTCTTTTTTGTTGAGCTCTGAGGCCACATACCCTCGGCCACGACCCACCTCAATCTCCACGTGAAACTTGACGTCTTTGGTCAACGTCGCGATGTGCAGGTCCGGATTGATCACCTCCACCGTACCATCCGTAATCACGTCCCGGCCCGTCACTTCACCAACCTTGTCCTTCTTGATATAAACAGTTTTGGCCGCTCGGGCATGCGAGCGCAAGACTAGATTTTTTAAATTCTGGATGATGTCCACAACATCTTCCATGACGCCATCAAGACTTCCGAATTCATGAAGCGCGCCGTCAATCTTCACTGTTGTTACCGCGCTTCCTTCAATGGAAGACAGCAAAACGCGGCGCATGGAATTGCCCAACGTCACGCCAAAACCACGTTCAAAAGGTTCGGCAATAAACTTGGCATAGATCGACGTGTGTGTCGATTCATCTATTTCTAAAAACTTCGGTAATTGAAAATCTTTCCACTTGATCCCCATCTGCCCTCCTTAAATGAGCACACACCGTATGGAACGATGGTGAACATAAGTTGTCTGTGCGAATTAATCCTTGACGCTTTCCTCTGAATATAATCGGGGTAGGCGTCGAGGATAATATGGCTCCGCTATTTAGAGTACAACTCGACGATCAGCTGCTCCTGGATCGGCATCTGGATATCTTCCCGATCCGGCAGGCGAACAACTTTCCCTTTAAAATTCTCAAGGTCCGCCTCAAGCCAAGGCGGTACTCCTCTGTCTTTGCTCAAATCAACATTGGCCTTGATGGCCTTTTTGACGCCATCTTTTCCTCTGACTTCAATCGCATCACCCTGGCGAACAGAAAAAGAAGGAATATTGACGCGTCTGTTGTTCACATAGACCGAACCGTGACGCACGATCTGCCGCGCCTGCATGTGGGAAGTTGCCAAGCAAAGCCGGAAGATCACATTGTCCAGCCGACGCTCCAACTCCTGCAAGAGCACCTTGCCCGTAACACCCTTCGTTTTTGAAGCGATTTTAAAATAACGACGGAATTGACGCTCCAGGACCCCGTAAATCCTTTTGACTTTCTGCTTTTCCCTCAGTTGCAGCCCGTAGTTGGACAACTTTGGTTTACGCGACTGTCCGTGCTGGCCAGGAGGGAATGCGCGGCGAGCCAAGCTGCACTTCTCGGTATAACACCGGCTGCCTTTCAAAAACAATTTCATCATTTCTCGTCGGCACAACCGGCAACTGGGACCTAAATATCTAGCCATATCTATACCCTTCTTTAATGAGCCCACAACTTATGGAACGTAAGCGTCCGCCACAAAGCTTCGGCGGATCCGCCAATTATTTTGGCGGAAACATAAGTTGTTTGGGCGAATTAAATCCTTGACAAGTTTTATCAAAACTTGTCAAGGATGAGTTCGGCCTGATGACTTGACGTTCGCTTCGCTCCGTAAGTCATGGCCTCACTCATACCCTTCTTCTCTTTGGCGCACGGCAACCGTTGTGCGGAACCGGCGTCACATCTTTGATCAATCTAATCGTCAGACCCGCAGCAGCCAAGGCCCTGATGGCAGATTCACGACCGGATCCGGGACCATTGACGTGCACCTCAACTTCAGCCAGACCGATGGCCCTGGCCTTTTTGGCGGCATCGGTCGCAGCGATCTGCGCTGCAAACGGCGTTGATTTCTTGGAGCCCTTGAACCCCACAACGCCCGGACTCGACCAGGAAATAACATTGCCCTGACGATCCGTAATGGTCACCGTCGTATTATTGAAGCTGGCGTTGATGTGAGCAATGCCACTCGTTGACGTTAAGACCTTCTTACCTTTTCGTTTTCCTTTTGTCGCCATAGATGCTCCCTAGTCTTTGTGTTATTTCGCTGGTGCTACAGGCTTGGCCTTGACTTCGGTAGCCGCACGAATGACGCCGGCGTTTTTACGCGGCCCCTTGCGAGTCCTGGCATTCGTGCGCGTGCGCTGACCGTGGACCGGCAAAGATTTTTTATGACGCAACCCTCGGTAAGAGCCGATGTCCATCAGGCGCTTGATATTTTGGGAGATCTCCCGACGCAAGTCACCTTCAAGGCGATATGTCTTCTGAAGCACCGCGGTAATCCTGGACACCTCTTCTTCGCTCAAATCTTTGGCCCTTTTTGCGGCATCGATTCCCGCCTCTTTCAAGACACGACGCGAAGTCGTCCATCCGATCCCGTAAAGATATCGCAGGGACGCATCGATCCTCTTTTCTTTGGGGATATCCACACCTAGTAATCTTGGCATCCTAACTCCTCTTAAACGCTAACCGCTAAAGATCAGCCTTGCCGCTGTTTGTGTTTTGGGTTACTGCAGATCACCCTTAAAATGCCGTGGCGCTTGATGATCTTGCAATTCCCACAAATCCTTCTGATTGATGATTTGACTTTCATGTTCAACTCCTACTTGTCCCGATGCCTAATCGCTTCGCAGATTTCGGGTGTATTGCCATGGAAATCTGCTCGCAGGCACGGGACTTCGCTGAAAATAAAACCAACGTGCTTGATTCGGCCGTTGTGGCCTCATTTACACCTAAAAGTTATTCGACCGCGCGTCAAATCATACGGAGAGAGCTCCAACTTGACGCGGTCTCCGGGCAGAATCCGGATAAAATGCATCCTGATCTTTCCCGAGACATGGGCCAAAATTTTATGACCGCCTTCTAGCTCAACACGAAACATCGCGTTG
>JAZDLY010000009.1:0-8448 GCA_043801485.1 Candidatus Omnitrophota bacterium
GGGGGCCTGCGGTTGGGCCCGGATGATGAGTATTTGACAACACGGGAAAAAAATTATAATCTGGATGAGACTAAAAAGCGCGAATTTTACTATTCGGCAAAGGTCTTTATGCCGTTTTTAGACTTAGAGGACCTGTCCGGAGATACAGTCGGGATCAGGCCGAAGCTGCAAGGGCCAGGAGAGGACTTTCGCGATTTTGTCATTCAGGAAGAAGACGAACACGGCCTGAGGCGTCTGATCAATTTGATCGGAATCGAATCACCAGGTTTTACGGCATCGCTGGCCATCGCAGGATTTGTTCGGCAGATCGTGAGGTTGATCATATGAACAGAAAATTTGATTTTTATTATTTATGCATGAATTTATTGACATGGCGAGGGCTCAAACGAGTATTGCTGGCCGGGGTTCTGTTATTTACGCTGGCTGCATTTTTAAAAAATGCGCTGTTGGATACCCCCAAAGGTCGCCTGCTCGCTACAGCAAAACTTCAAGAAAAGCTGAAAAGCAACCGCGCCGAAACGAATGTTTTTGACCAAGACAAACGTTTTTTTTATCGTATTTATTATTTTGCGCTCATTCCCATGGGGCGTTTGAGCTTTCAAACACAGGCTTCCGGGGAAGAGACCCATTGTGTCATTGAAGCAACAAGTCAGGGGAGTATTGCCCAGTTTTTTGTCCAGGCCAGGGCGCGCCTGCAAAGCGATCTCGATAAAAAAACTCGCCAGACTGTAAAATACTCTGAACAAACGATTGTCAATGGCGAAGTCAAAACCAAAGAAATCGTTTTTGACCACGGTAAGCTTCTGGCGACCAGAGACGGGGCTAAGATCAGAATTCCGGAACAGACCCATGATCCTCTTGGAGCCTTTTTAACAACCTTGGCGCTTCCGTTGGATTTCGGAGTACAAAAAATGGTCCTGTTTCTCACCAAGGAAGTCATCTACGCTATGCGCTCTGAGGTCGTCAGGGTCGAGAATGGAATCGTTGAGCTCTTGCTGGATGCCCATCGCCTGGACCGTAGTTCCAATCACGGGACCACGATGCGGATCTGGATGACCGATGATTCTTTGCGGATTCCGCTCGTATTCAAAAGCTGGACGCCGGCCGGCTTTTTTTCCGCGGTGTTAGAAAAGGCAGAATAGGAGAAGCATGGCTAAACTTCCTCTGACGGTCGTCGTTTTGACAAAAAACGAAGAGAACAATATCGCCGAATGCCTCGGTTCTGTCAAAGGCTGGGCGGATGAAATCATTGTTGTGGATGACACCAGCGCGGACAAGACGCTTAAAATCGCCGAAAATTTCGCGGATAAGATTTTCACCAAAAAAATGGACGTGGAAGGTACTCACCGGAACTGGGCCTATGCCCAGGCCCGCAATGCCTGGGTTTTAAGTCTGGACGCCGACGAAAAAGTCACGGGCGAGCTGCGAGATGAAATTTTGGCTGCGCTGACCGATACTGCGCACATCTGTTTTTCTATTCCTTTGAGAAATTATATCGGAAATTACTGGGTACGTTACGGAGGTTGGTATCCTGCCAGCAAGACGAGATTATTCTTAAAAGATCGTTTTCGCTATGAAGATGTGAGCGTCCATCCAAGGGCCATCTATGAGGGTTCCTGCGGTCATCTTAAATCAGACATCATTCATAAGGGGTATCCTGATTTTGAGCATTTTCTTGCCAGTCTCAATCGCCAAACAACGCTGGAGGCTCAAAAATGGCTCTCCACCAAGCGCAAGGTGAGCGCAGGATGGGCGGCGTGGCGCGCGTTCGACAGATTCTTTAGGCGCTTTGTCGGCAAACAAGGCTGGAGAGACGGGTTCATGGGGTTTATGATCGCCTTTTTCGACACCCTTTACCAGATCATGAGTTATGCAAAATATCGCCAGATGAAGCTCGAACAAATGGCTGACAAGCGTGAGCAATAGAGTTATTTTTTTAGACAGGGACGGGGTTATCAATCAATATCCTGGCCACGGGCAGTATGTGGTGCGGCTGCGAGATTTCAAAATGTTGACAGGCAGCGCTCAAGCCATCGCGCATCTTTATCGCGCGGACTACAAGATCTACGTTGTGTCCAACCAGGGCGGTGTGGCAAAGGGCCTCTATACCAGAAAAACCCTCAAGGCTATGACAGACCGCATGAAACGCGCTGTTTTCAAATATGGGGGCAGGATCCACCGCGTCCTGTACTGCCTTCACACCAAAGACATGGATTGCGCTTGCCGAAAGCCCAGGGTGGGACTTTTGAAAACGGCTACGCAAGGAAGGCGCATCGATCGCAGGCATTCCTACTTTATCGGTGACAGCCTCATGGATGTTAAAGCGGGCCAGGCATTCGGCTGCAAGACAATCCTGGTCCTTTCCGGTCGGGAAAAAATGAAAAATGCCCCGGATTGGAACGCGGCGCCTGATTTTATCGCCAAAAATCTCAAACAAGCCACCCGCAACATCCTCACCCATAAGTACGATCGTGCTTAATTTTTCATTATGGACAAGAAAATTCTGATCCTGTATGCAAGCGCTGGTTCCGGCCATAAAAAGGCGGCTGAGGCCATCGGTCATGCATTCGCCGCAAATGCATCGGTTCAAATGTTCGACATCGTTGACTTTATGCCACCGCTGGCCAAAACCCTTTACACCAAAGGGTATATCCTGCTTATTTCCCGTCTGAGCTGGTTGTGGGGATTGTTGTATGATTTTTCCGATGCCCCGTGCTTTGGTCTGGTGAACGCAGACTTTAGAAAGTTTACCAATGCCTTTACGTGCCGACGACTGCTTGCGTTTTTGCTTAAAGAAAGGCCCGATGTTGTGATATCAACGCAATTCCTTGCCTCAGAAATCGTAAGTCTTGCCAAAGAAAAACACGGCCTTGCGGCCAAGCTCATTACCGTCATCACGGATTTCGGCGTCCATAATTTTTGGCTGTCTGGCGGCACAGACATCTATTGTTGCGCTTCCATGGCCACAAAAGAGATCCTGCTGAAAAAAGGCATTGCCGAAGACCGGATTCGTGTGACAGGCATACCGGTAGACGATAAATTTTTAAAGGCACTGGACAAGCAAGAGCTCAGCAGTGAGTTCGGCACGAAGACAGACCAGCCAACGCTTCTGATTGCCACAGGGGGAATTGGGGTCGGCCCGATCGAGGAAATGGTGGAGCTGCTCAAAGACCAGGCCCAGCTTCTGGTTGTTTGCGGTACAAACAAAAACCTCACCCAGAAACTGCAACAGAAAAATCACCCCAACGTTAAGGTATTCGGGTTTGTGGACTACATGCAGAAACTCATGTGTCTTTCGGATATCATCATCACAAAGGCCGGCGGCCTGACGGTATCCGAATGCCTCACGATGGGATTACCCATGATTTTTTTCTTCTTGATTCCCGGCCAGGAAATGATCAATGCCAAAACCATGGAAGCCGAGCGCGCCGGGCTGATTGCCCGCAGCACGGATGAGATCAACGATTTGACGCGCAAGCTGATTGCCAATAAAACGCTCCTGACGCTGTATCAACAAAATAGCCGCTCCCTTGCCAGGCCTCGATCGGCTGCCGAGATCGCTGGCCTTGCATAATATTCCTATGAATATCCCACGCATAGCGGAAGTTGCTCTTCCCATTTCCATCGCTCTCAACGAATCATTCGACTACCGCATCCCGACAAACCTCTCAGGTAACCTGAATGTGGGCTGCCGTGTCCTGGTGCCGTTTAGATCCAGTATTTTGATTGGCACGGTCATTAAAATCAAAAATCGCTCGGCCTACCGCAATATCCTAAAGCCTATCCTCAAAAGCATTGACTCAGAGCCTTTGCTGGATACGATGTTTTTGGATCTGGCCCGGACCATTCAAAAAAAATATTTTTGTTCCCTGGCAGATGCCATCAATGTCATGCTTCCGTCATCCCTGAAACATTCCCGCAAACCATTGATGCTAGAAGAGCCCGATGCCGATGCGCGATTCACCTGCGGAAACCTCACGCTGGATGGCCAAGAGGCTGATTTTCTGGCCAGAAAAGAAACAAAAGCAAAATTGTTGTTGATTTCTGACCACACCAATCAAAAGCGTTGGATGGCCTACCGCGCCCTTGTCAAAAAAACCCTGCAGAAGCAACAGAGCGCAATTGTCCTGGTTCCCGATCACCGCAAAATACCTTTTGCGCTCCAATGTTTGAATCTTCCTTGTTTGCCATTTATTGTCAGTTCCAGCATCAAGCCGCATAAGGTTGCCTGTGATTGGCTAAGAATGCGGCGTCAGCCTTTTTCTTTTGTGGTCGGCACACGCTCGGCAGTCTTTGCCCCGGTTCGCAATCTCGGCCTCGTCGTGATCGATGAAGAGGATCATTTTGCCTATCGGCAGGATCAGGTTCCGCACTATCAGGCCCACGACATTGCCTGCGAAAGGAGCAAAGGCAATGACGTCAGAATCGTTTTCGGCTCTTGCCTGCCTTCGTTGGAGACCTTATCGCGTCAGGAACTACAACACATTTCCCTGGGCGATTGCGATCCGTTGGCCGCGGTGCGCCTGATTGATACTCACCGCGAACACGTGCCCAGAAGCAGACCAAAAGTTATATCTTATGTTTTGGAACAACATCTGGCGCAAACCCTGGAAGAGAAGGGCAAGGTTCTTTTGTTCGGACACAAAAAAGGGTTTTCTACATTTTTATACTGTTCCCACTGTAAAAAAACGCTGACCTGTCCTCACTGCAGTTCATCTTTGCGCCATTACTATAAGGAAAGCCAGCTGCGATGCCCATCTTGTTCATACAAAACCCCGCTGGAAGAATTGTGTCCGCGCTGCCAGAGGTCTTATGTCAAATATGCCGGCTATGGACTTGAAAAAATCGAAAGCGAAGTCCACCGTTTGTTTCCAACGGCCAAAATTTGTGTTTATCCCTTTGAGAAGAATGGCCCATCGGCCGCTTCTTGTGATATAATGTGCGCCAGCCAGGATTTTCTGGAGAGCCCTTTGCATGCTCAAACTTGCTTTGATTGCGTGGCGGTTCTGGGTTGTGAACAGATGCTGGGGCAAGTGGATTTCCGCTGCGCGGAACGGACATTCGCCAGATTATGGCAATTGCTTTTGCTGGCAAAAAAAGAGTTGCTCATCCAGAGCCAGATGGTTGATCACCACGCTTTGAGCTTTCTTGCCAAGCACGATCCCGAGGGTTTTCTTCGGCAGGAACTCCAAGAACGACAAGACTCGAGTCTTCCGCCGTCGGTCGGCCTGGCGTGCCTGTTTATCCGTGGGACCAATCAAGCAAAGACCCTTGAAGCCGCTGAGGCTATTTATAAAAAATTAAAAAAATCGGTTGCCAGGATAGAGGACGCCGAAACCTTTGCGCCCGTGCCGGAAATCCCCATCAAAAAACGAAAGAATTTTTGGTACCACATTTTGATCAAATATAAAACTTTTAATCGCCTGGTCGCACCGATTCGTTCCTGCCTGCAGCAAAGAAGAGGCGGGGTCATCGTTACCTGCGATCCCAAGCTATGAACATTATTTTTTTCGGAAGCGGAGCCTTCGGCGTAAAAACACTCGAAATCCTCCGTGAAACCCGACACAACATTGCTCTGGTTGTGACACAGCCGGACCGCCAGAAGGGAAGGCACATGCGCCTGAGCGCGACTCCGGTCAAAGAATTCGCCCAACGTCATGGACTTGAGGTTTTCCAGCCTCAAAATGTGAATACCGCCACCTGCTGCCTAGAGTTACAAAAAATGAACGCCGACATTTTTCTAGTGGTGGCCTACGGGATGATTTTGTCAGAAGAACTCCTCCAGATGCCACGCGCCCTGGCCATGAATATCCACGCGTCCCTTTTGCCAAAATACCGCGGGGCAGCCCCAATCCATTGGGCCATCAGAAACGGCGAAAAAGAATCAGGAATCACTTTTATCAAAATGAACAAACGCATGGATGCCGGTGATGTTATTTTGCAAAAAAAGATCAAAATCACACCCAAGGACACAACGCCGGCCCTGGAGGAAAAACTCAGTCTTTTGGCAGCGCAGTCACTCCCAGAGGTCCTGGCCAAGTTAGAGAAGGGAAAACTCGGTTTAATAAAACAAGACGGACGAAAAACGACGCTCGCTCCTCTCTTAAAGAAATCAGACGGCCTGATCGATTGGCATTGGTCTTCGGCCGAGGTCTTCAATCACCTCAGGGCCATGGTCAACTGGCCCGGCAGCTTCACAAAATTTAAAGGGAAAACACTTAAGATTCTATCCATGGAAATGGGCCGCAAGATGACCCTAGGCCGGCCCGGAGAGATTCTTTCTGTGGCACCCACAGGTCTCCAGGTTGCCTGCGGCCAGGGGACCGTTGTTATCAAAGAGGTTCTCCCTGAATCTCATCACCGCATGTCGATTGAAAGCTTTTTGGCCGGCCACAACATCCACCCCGGCGACCTGCTGGGGGTTTGAAAACGCTTGCAAGATGTCTGAATTGTGTTAAAATTTAAATTCTAATATGCCCGAACTCAGAAAAGATCCCATTATCGGCCGCTGGGTCATTATCGCCGTGGAAAGAGCGCGGCGGCCAAAAAGTTTTTCGCCTATTGTGTCTTTGCCGGCACAGGGCGAATGCCCTTTTGACGAGGGCAAAGAATCTTTAACGCCACCTGAAATTTTTGCCATCCGCAAAGAAGGCACCCAAGCCAACCAACCGGGCTGGGATGCCCGTGTTGTGCCAAGCAAGGCGCCTTTTTTGAGTTCTGACGGTGAGCTCATCAGGCAGGGACGCGGTCTCTACGATATCATGAGTGGAGTAGGAGCCCATGAAATTATCATAGAAACCCCTCACCACATCGCCAATATCGCCGATCTGGATGAACCGCAGATTGCCAAGGTCATTACCTGTTGCATCGATCGTTTCAAATATTTATCAGGCGATGAGCGCTTTAAGTATGTGCTTGTTTTTAAAAATTACGACTGGGTATCGGGCGGCGGACGGGTCCGCCATTCCCGCACACAGCTCATTGCCACACCGGTCACTCCCAAACGGGTCAAAGAAGAGCTGGAGGGCTCCAGAAAATATTACCGGGATCACGAGCGTTGCATTTTTTGCGATCTGATCCGGCAGGAACTGCAATCCAAAGAACGGGTGATCCTTGACCAGGATGGATTCGTGGTCATCACTGCTTTTGCCTCGAGGTTCCCGTTTGAAATCTGGATCTTGCCGAAAAACCACAGTTGTGATTTTTCTTACATGGGCGTGGAGGATCGCGTTCGCCTCGCTCGCGTCCTCAAAAAAACACTCACAAAGCTAAAAATCGGTTTGGATGATCCACCGTACAATTTTGTTCTTCACACAGCGCCTTTCCGACGAAAAAAATTGAATGCCAGCTATTGGAAAACAATTGAAGACGATTATCATTGGCATTTGGAAATCATTCCCCGCCTGACAAACGTCGCCGGCTTTGAATGGGGAACGGGTTTTTATATTTGCCCAATTTCGCCGGAAGAAACAGCCCAGTACCTGCGCGAGGTCGAATCGACTTAAAAGGTTGCTACCATGCCAGAACTTAGAAAAGATCCCATTGTCGGACGTTGGGTTATCGTCGAGACGGAAAACCCCAAGCCCCCGGAGGCGTTTGAGATCAAACCGCATCACTATGACGAATCTGCGAATTGTCCGTTTTGTTACGGCAACGAGCACATGACGCCGCCGGAGATTCAGGCCTTTCGCTATGACAAAACAGCGCCCAATACACCCGGCTGGCAGGTTCGTGTTGTGCCCAATAAGTTTCCCGCCTTACAAATAGAAGGGGAACTCGACAGACGCGGCATGGGCATTTTTGACTTGTCCAACGGCATTGGCGCGCATGAGGTGATTGTCGAGACGCCCTATCATACTAAAGATCTTTCTGAGTTAGAACTTACGGAAATCGAAAAAGTTTTGAATATGTATGCCTTGCGTTCCAGAGACTTGGCCAAAGACAAGCGGTTCAAATACATTATGATTTTTAAAAATTACGGGGCGCCGGGGGGTGCCACCATGGATCACAATCATTCACAGCTCATCGCACTCCCCATGATCCCCAAGAACGTCTTAGAAGAATTGCATGGAGCCGAGGGATATTTTAAATACAGGGAACGCTGTATTTTTTGTGATGTGATCCGTCAGGAAATCGAAGAGAAGGATCGCATCATAGCCGAGAACAGGCATTTTATTTCATTCTGCCCATTTGTTTCGCGGTTTCCTTTTGAGATGTGGATTTTACCCAAAGAACACACGCTTTCCTATTGCGATATCACCAAGGAGCAGATTCCGGAGCTGGCTAAAATTTTAAAAGAAGTCTTGTGCCGCATGAAGACGGTCTTAAAAGACCCCCCATACAACTTCATCATCCACACGTCGCCGATCGACGGAGAAGAACGACTGGGATACCATTGGCACATGGAAATCATGCCGCGCATCAGCCGCATTGCCGGTTTTGAATGGG
>JAZDLY010000060.1:0-8623 GCA_043801485.1 Candidatus Omnitrophota bacterium
TTCGGCGTTAAAAATTTCCTGCGGCAAATCGATCCCGTGCAATCTAAACCGCGGGAAAAACCCCGGCACAACCCCTCCGGTTTTCCAACGGCCGATGACGCTTTTGTCCGCTTCGGAAACGCCCTGAATCTCATAAGAAAAAAGATCTTTTAAGATCACCTCGTCGTTTTCCATGCCGTCGACTTCGGTCAAGTGTGTGATCTTTCGTTTTCCGTCAATGAACTGCTCCTGCATGACGATCAAGTCTATGGCGTTGGAGATCTGACGCCGGATGGCCCACACGGGAAGGGCCACGCTGGATGAAATAATCATGGTCTCGATGCGCGAAATTACGTCGCGCGGAGAACTGGCATGCAAAACCGCCAGGGCCCCTTCGTGGCCGCTGCTGATGGCCTGAAGCATGTCCAGGGCTTCACTGCCGCGGATCTCGCCCAAGATAATGCGGTCCGGCCTCATGCGCAGCGAATTTTTAAACAAATCACGGATCTCGACTTCCCCTTTGCCTTCGACATTGGCCTGACGCGCCTCTAAAGGCACGACATGACGCTGCTTGAGCCTGAGTTCATTGGTGTCCTCAATGGTCACGATCCGCTCATTTTCCGCCAGATAACTGGAAAGAACATTTAAGGTCGTGGTCTTGCCAACACCGGTGGAGCCGGCGAAAATGATATTGAGCTTGGCGCGGATCGCTGCTTTCAAAAATTGCGCCATTTTTTCGGTCAATGTATCCCGCTTGACCAGGTCTTCCAGAAGGACGATCTCGCGTAAAAATTTTCGGATGGTCACAATCGGCCCGACGAGCGACAACGGCGGCAAAATGATATTGACCCTGGAACCATCGGGCAAAGACACATCCACGTAAGGCGAAGACTCATCCACGCGGCGCTGTGTCGGGGCCATGATTTTTTCGATGGTCTGCATGAGGTGCCGCGAATTTTCGAATTTGATGTCCGTGAGCGTCATTTCGCCGTTTTTCTCAACGTACACGCAATCGGGGCCATTGACCATGATTTCCGTGACCGTCGGATCCTCCACAAGCAACGTCAGGGGACCAAGACCGATCACTTCATCCATCAACTCACTGGCGATCTTGTCTTTTTCTTCGCCGGTAAGTGTCGCACGCTCAAACGTCGCCACATGTTCGATGAGTTTATCCAGGTGGTGTTTGAGCTTTTCTTTATCGGCGGCGCTTCTATCTTTTTTTGAAAAAAGAAACTCCCCGGAAATAAGCTGCTGACGAACCTTTTCTTTTATGCCCTTCATGCCCTATTCCCTCCAAGGTGACGCTTTTTGATCAGTCTCAACAATTCTTCTTCGCCGTCCTTAAAGGCGACGGTGCGAACAATTTTGCCCCTTTCAAACAGGACTCCCTTGCGCTTTGAAAAAGCGATTCCCGCACTTGCCTGCCGCGCCTCCCCCGGCCCGTTGACAACGCATCCCATCAGGGCAATCGTCAAATCCTTCAGACGCGCTCGCTGGGCTGGCGTTAACGCTTGGAGTCTTTTCTTAAAATTTTGAGCTTTTTCCAAAAGATTGACTTCGCAGCGGCCGCAGGTGGGACAGCAGATAAACTCAGGCCCAAACCTACGCAATCCCAAGCTGTTAAGTAAAAACTGGGCGACCACGATTTCTTGGTGTGGATCCCCCAGCAACGACACCCTTATTGTATCACCAAGTCCGCCAAATAACAACACCCCTATTCCTGCGCTTGACTTGACGACCCCTTCCAAGGGGAGACCTGTGGCCGTAATCCCAAGGTGCAAGGGATAATCGCAGCAACGGGCCATCTCATCGTAGGCGGCGATTGTGTCCAACAGATGCGCGCCTTTTAAGGAAATAACGAGATTATAAAATTTTTTATTTTCGAAAATTTTGATGTAAGCCCTCACCGACCGCACCAAGGCGTGGGCTGTGGCTTGCCCCTTAATCCTTAGGGAGCCGGAATTGGCGCCGATGCGTACGGGAATGCCCCTTTCTTTGGCTGCGGCGACCACAGCCTTGACTTCACCGGGTCTGTAGATGTTCCCCGGATTCAACCGCACCTTATCTACGCCGGCAGCAATGGCAGCGATGGCCAATCTGTAATCAAAATGGATATCTGCCACCAGGGGAATACGGACCTGACGCTTGATCTGGGTAAGGGCCAAGGCATCTCTTTGATCTTCAACGGCAATGCGGATGATCTCGCATCCCAAAGCTTGGAGCTCATGGATCTGGCGTACGGCTGCATCTGTCTTCTTCGCCGGCACCTTGACCATGGACTGAATGGCTATGGGGTGTCCGGATCCGATTTTGACCCGCCCGATGGAAACCGTTCTTGTTTTTCTTCTTTTTATAATCATTCTATCGTCTATCGACTATTGACTATTTTCCGATCATTGCCAGAAGTCTGTCCCAATAGCCGTAGCGTAGGATATCGTTGCCAAAAATAAAAATAGCCAGAACAATCAGAAAGCTCAGGCCGATGTTGTTGATGACCTCCTCAACCTTAACCGGCAAAGGCCGCTTCCTCAGGCGCTCTAATCCCAGAAGCACCATATGACCGCCGTCTAAAATCGGCAAAGGCAGCATATTGAAAATAGCCAGGCTCATACTCAAAATACCCGCGACTTGAAGGACGGCCGAGAAACCCAACTGCGCCGCCCCCGAAGTAATGAAAAAGATCCCCAGTGGCCCCGTGACAGAATCCCGGAACGACATCGTGCCTGTGACAATGTAGAAAATCGATACAACGGTCATCACAGTCATCTGCACGAGTTCCCTGGCCCCCCTCACCAGCGCCTCGCCGAGACCATAGCGGACCTTGATGACTTCATCCGACTGTCTTATACCGATCAACCCCAACTCCACTTTTTTTCCCCAGGCCGTCTCCACCTGTTTCATTTGCGGCGTCAATTCAATCTCAAACTCCTGAGCCTGCCGCCGGACTTTAAGCCGCAGCAGTTCTCCTTTTTTGGCATAGATTTTTTTGGTCAATTCGTTCCAGAACAACACCGGCTGACCGTCAACCTCAAGCACTTTGTCGCCTGCCTGAAGACCGGCGGTTTGGGCCGGCATGCCGTTGACTAATTCGCCGATGGTCGTCGTGGACCGAGGATAGCCCAGAAAATAAACAAACCACAAACAGAAAAACGCCAAAATGTAATTGAAGAGCGATCCGCCAAAAATGACCTGCGCCCGGTGGCCCGGCCGGCGCGCCAAAAACTCATCGGCCCGGCCCTTGCATTCTTCGTTGTTGTCGCCGGCCATCTTAATAAAACCGCCGAAGGGAATCGCGCAAAGCATATACTCCGTATCGCCGACTTTTTTGCTCAAGATCTTCGGCCCAAACCCAAGGGCGAATTTTTCAACCCTGATGCCCAGCTGCCGGGCCGCCAAAAAATGGCCGAATTCATGAATCAAAATAAGGACGCTCAGCGTTAGAACAAAAACAATCATGACCGCTCACCTTTCTTTTGGGCGCTCTCGACAAAACGCAAAGCGCACTGCCGCACCTCTCGGTCAATTTTAAAAAGATCCTGCAATCCTCGGACAGGTGCTCCTGAGTCGTGTTCATGCAAAATTTTTTCGATCAACCTCGGGATCTGACCAAAGCTCAATTGCCTTTTTAAGAATGCCTCCACCGCGACTTCATTGGCTGCATTCAGGGCACACGGCGCCGCGCCTCCCCGACGGGCAGCTTCCAAAGCCAACGCCAAACACGGAAATCTCCTGGTGTCCGGTTCCTCAAATGAAAGATCCTCTTGTTTGGCCAGATCCAGTTGCAGACGCTCATTGACCCAGCGCTCCGGATAGCTAAGAGCGTACTGAATGGGCAGGCGCATATCTGTTTTTGCCAATTGGGCCAGTAAAGACCCATCGATAAACTCAACCAGGGAATGGATCAACGCCTGGCGGTGAACCAAAACCTTGACCTGATCGAGCGCCAGACCAAACAAATGCATGGCCTCAATCACTTCAAGCCCCTTGTTCATGAGTGTGGCGGAATCCACAGTGATTTTTTTTCCCATGCGCCACCGGGGATGCGCCAGAACCTGTTTCAAAGAAACGTTTTTCAATCGGGAAGCCGGGGTTTGCCACAACGGCCCGCCGGATGCCGTCAAGATCACCTTGCGAACCATCTGACGGTCGTGCCCTTCCAGGCATTGAAAAATAGCGCTCTGTTCGCTATCGATGGGAATGATGGTTGCGTGATTTCTCTTGGCTTCACGCCGAATCATTTCCCCGGCCATGACCACAGCTTCTTTATTCGCCAGAGCAATGGTCTTTTTTGCCCGGAGTGCGCTCAAGAGCGGAAAAATCGCCTCGCCCCCGACAACAGCCAACAAAACCACGTCCGCTTCTTTCAAGCTGCTCAACTGACAAAGGCCCTCTCGGCCGACCAAAATCTTTGTCCTGCGGCCGACAAACGCCGGCATATCCTTAAACCTGGAGCTATCGGCGAGAACTGCCACTTCAGGCTTGAATTCCCGAATCTGCTGGCTCAAGGCGACAACATTGGCATTCGCCGAAAGACCAACAACACGAAAGCGTTTCTTGTGTTCCCGCACGACGTCCAGGGCGCTTTCGCCGATGGATCCTGTTGAGCCAAGAATGACGATGTTTTTCTTAACCATCAGAACGCCGTGCCACTGGTAAAAGATCTGCTCAAGTGATAGCTCAGATAAAAATAAAAAGCCGGCGCGGTGAACAGCAGGCTATCGATGATATCTAGAACGCCGCCCATTCCAGGAAAGATTGTGTTGGAATCCTTTGCCAAGCAATCCCGTTTGATCAAAGACTCACACAGGTCTCCCAGTATGCCGATGACCCCAAGAGCAAGGCCCAAAAAAATCATGTTCGGCCATGAAAAAATTGGCAAGTGAGGTAAAAACGATTTGCTGGCCAGGGCACCCAAAACACCAAATCCCAAACCCCCAAGCGTTCCCTCGATGGTCTTTTTCGGACTGATGCGGGGCAAGAGGCAGTGTCGCCCCCACTTTGTCCCAACCAGGAATGCTCCGATGTCGGTCCCTTTAGTGACCAGCAACAAACACCCCACCATCGCCGTGCCGGAGGGCAAAAGTCGTATTTTGATCATAAAACTGAAAAACCAGGCCACATAGAGAACCCCGAACATCGTCGTCGAGATAGCCACGACCGCATGCGTGCTTTCGCTGCGCGACAACTGCAGGATAAAAAGCGTCAGGAGGGCAAGCGTGATGAACAAAAGCTCCCAACCCTTGGTCAACTCAAAACGGAAATAAACCGACAATGGAATAATGATGCCCAGCACGGTCCCGAAATATTTGTACATCGGGATCCCCTTTTTTTCAATCATCGCAAGGAACTCGTATAGGCCAAGGGCAATCAAAGCAACGACGGTCAAGAAAAATACTTTTTCGACCAAGAGAGCCGCAATGGAAAAACAGCCCAGGAGAATCGCCGTGGTGATACGCCGATTAATCATCGAGACCTCCAAAACGTCTTTTTCGGCTCTGATAATCCTTGAGAGCACGCCAGAATTCCCGTTTGTTGAAATCAGGCCACAGGGTTTTTGTAAAATATAATTCGCTGTAACAGGACTGCCACAATAAAAAGTTGCTGATGCGTTGTTCGCCGCTCGTGCGGATCAAAAGATCCGGATCGGGAATATCCCGGGTGGTGAGGTATTTAGAGAAGGTTTGTTCATCGATCCGAGAAGCCTGGATGTTGTCCCTCTGGACATCGGCGATGATGTGCCGGACCGCCTCCAGAAGTTCTTGACGCGCCCCATAGTTGAACGCCAGCTGGACACTCAGACGCTCAAATCCGGCTGTTGCGCTCTGGGCTTCGGCGATGGTCCTCTGCAACGACGACGGCAGGTCCGAAAGCCGTCCGATGTGGCGCAGGCGGATCCGGTTTTTGAGCAGATAGGGCAATTCCGCGCCAATCATGTCTTCGCACATCTGCATCAGGAATCCCACCTCGTCTTTGGGTCGCTTCCAGTTTTCGCTCGAAAACGCATAGATCGTCAAAAATTTCACTCCGGCATCCGCCGCAGCCTTGATAACCTCACGCACCATCGCCATGCCCCGCCGATGGCCTTCGCTGCGCGGCCGACGATGTTTTCTGGCCCAACGGCCGTTGCCGTCCATGATGATCGCCACATGCACAGGGATATTCTGTTGACCGACTTTACGACGCATCGTATCCTCTGACCCTATAAAAAAACAGAAGCCCCTCACCAAAACGCATAAAGACTTCTGTTGCCGTGATCCAGCCTATTGATGGGCCCGATAATCTATTTCCGGAAAAATATTGTCACGTTGTTCCAATTCGCTCAAAAAATGCTCGTCAATGTGATTGGTCCTGATTTTGTCGGCCAATTTGAAAAAACGCAAAAGATGGTCTTTGGTCCTGCGCTGGGCATAAGAAACATGCGTGCCAGTCGCCATGATGAAGGCCCAATCCGAACCCTGGGCCAGAAGGAGTTCCCGCAAAGCCTGATTGAGCGCCCTGCGCTTGAGACCATTGGTGCCGGGATTTTCGCCGACGAGTTCCGTCATCAGGCGCGATGCCTTGTGGAGATGCCGATAAATCCAATCGTTGGTGCCCTGCAACCACACTTCGGCATATCCCTTGTATCCCCAGCTCGACATCGAAGGCACGATGACCTGGTTTCTTGGATTCTCGGCCAGATATTCCGGCGGTGTTATCAAACGGATGGTCTTCTGATCAAAAGCAATTTTGCGGATGAGAAACTCAAGCCACTGCGGCCCCTCAAACCACCAATGGCCGTAGAGCTCCGCATCGTAGGGAGAAATAATAATGGGCCGACGCCCGAGCGCCTCAAAAAGGTACTCGGCTTGTTTCTGGCGGTTGAACATAAAATTGCCGGCATGATCGGCCGCCTTTTCCCTGGCACGGTCCGGATCATACGGCGCTTTTTCATTGCCGGGACCGGTGATGCGAAAATACTTGATGCCCGTGTTGATCCTGATTCCGTCCGGATGGATGTAAGGTCTGATGTACTCAAAATCCAGATCAAAACCAATATCCCGATAAAATTCACGATACTCGTAATCACCGGGATACCCCTCAATGCTAGACCAGACCTGCTTGGATGATTCCATGTCTCGGCCAAAACAGGCCACGCCAGACTTGCAGTAAACCGGAGCGAAAACGCCGTATTTGGGCCGCGGGGTGCCGTGCAAAATTCCGTGAGAATCCGTAAAAAAATATTTGATGCCGTTTTCCTTTAAGATCTCATCGTCGCCTGGCTGATAGGCACATTCCGGCAACCAGATGCCGCGCGGCCGACGACCGAAATTTTGCTCATAATTGGTCACCGCCACCCGAACTTGAGCTCGCACCGAAGGCTTGACAACATCCATGAGCGGAAAATATCCGTGCGTCGCCCCGCAGGTGATGATTTCCAGCTGCCCGGAATCTTGAAAACGCTTGAACGCCGAGACGAGATTGCGGTGATAGCGCTCATAGAGCTCACGGGACTGAGTGAACAAGCCAAGATACATGACGGCCAGACGCTGAAAATCCGGCATCCAGGACGTGCGCTCCACTTCCTTGTGCGCCAATTCAATCAGTCGGTTGAGATGTTTGAGGTATCGTTCCTGCAGCAGGCCGTCGGTCAGCATGGAGACCAGGGTCGGTGTCAACGAAAGGGTCAGGCGGAAAGGAATTTTATCGGCCGCCAGACGCTCAAACATGCTGATGAGAGGAATGTATGTTTCTGTGATGGCCTCAAAAAGCCAATCCTCCTCCAAAAAATCATCGTGTTCGGGATGCCGCACATAAGGCAGGTGCCCATGCAAAACCAAACACAAATATCCTTTAACCATAGTCAATCGTGCCTTTTGTTAGGGAACAAAGTGGCTAGGGATTCCGAGTTGTCTTTCTCGTAACCTGGGGCGTGACAGACCGTTTTTCTTTGGTCGTCGCCGAAGTCGCCTCAACCGGAATCACTTGTCTTCCGTCGGGAAGAGCAAACCGCATGGTGAACGTCCCGTCCTTTCGCAGGGTAATGGGCTTGCCCTGAACTCTCACCTCGGCGTCCGGTTCCGTGGCGCCGTAGACAATCAACTCCGTGTCCACCACAAGCCAAAAAGCCCCCTTCTTCTCAATTTTTTTGACGGGTGAACCCATGGACGCCAGGCCTCCGGAAGAAACATCCCGTTTGAGCCGCTCCTGCCACAATTTTCCGACAGGACTGGAAATATTCGGACCCAGACCAACCGACATGCCGTAAAGACGGCGAAATTCGTCATCCGGAATCATCCATTCTTCGTCCGTAATCCACGAAGGGCCATCCGGAGGCAACGAAATCGTGTTGGACCGCAATACTGTAATGAAGCGGCCGTCCGGCAACAAAAGCCCCAAATCCGCGCACCAGGACGTGCCCGGAGTGCCAAGATTCAAATACCAGTTTCTGGCATCAAAGTTGACATTGGTATCAAAGAAACGGTGCGCATTCATGCCGTCGAAATGGATAAAGCTGACATCGTAGGACCGCAACATCCAGCGCCCCTGACCCAAGTCATGCCCAAGTTCGCGATGCAGGCGGTCGAACGTCGAAGAAGAAACATCCCAATAGGTGTGCACCCACCACGGGTCTCTGGTCTGGAGCACCAACGTATCTTCGTTG
>JAZDLY010000062.1:0-8259 GCA_043801485.1 Candidatus Omnitrophota bacterium
TCACCGCTATCCGTAACCAGAATGTTGGCCGGTTTGACGTCGCGGTGTACGAAGCCCTGTTCGTGGATGTAGGCTAAGGCGTCCACCGCCTCAGTCAGTAGGCGTTTTAGTTCAGCCCTTCGAGGGGGGTTCTCGTTGAGCCAAGTTGATATTGGCTTACCAGCGACGAACTCCATTACCAGGTAGCTTTTCAGGCCGTCGATGGCAAAACTCTCGAAGCGAACCAGATTCTTATGGTAAAGCTTCAAGCCCATGCGGGCCTCCCGCTCCAGGCCCTGCAGAGCGCGCTTTATTCGCCGCACCGAGGGGGTGATGGTTTTTATCACCACGTCCCGGTGGTTCTGGCTGTCATAAGCCCGCCAGACCGTATAGTTATCGGTCTGATGGAGCATAGACAGTAAAGGATAACCGGCCACAGAATCTGGCATAAAAGCGTCCTCTGAGGATTTTTGCCGAAAGACATCTATTATATTGACCGGCTTCCGGTCGCTCTGCGGTGGCAGGATATTGCGCTGATTGCCGGCTGTTCGATTTTGATTTCTTTTCTAGCGACGATTTATCCGGCCTCAAAAGCGGCACGGCTTGGCCCGGTTGAAGCACTGAGGTATGAATAATGCTGGAGGCCAAGGGGATCACAAAGATTTATCGCAACGGCACCAAGGAGCTTCGCGTTCTCAAAGGGATAAATTTGAGCATCCGCCGCGGCGAAGTGGTGAGCGTCGTCGGACCATCGGGGGCCGGCAAGTCGACGCTGTTGCATATTTTAGGCGGCCTGGACGAGCCTTCGCAGGGAGAGGTCATGTTTGACAACGCGTCGCTCTCAGGTCTTGATGATCGCAATAAGGCCCATCTGCGCAACAGGCGGTTTGGTTTTGTGTTTCAGTTTTATCATTTGTTGAAAGAATTCAGTGCCCTGGAAAACGTAATGCTCCCGGGTTTAGTGAATCCTGAGGCTGGTTTTTCTCGCAGTGCTCTCAGGGATAAGGCCCTTGATTTATTTGAATTTTTGGGATTATCGCAAAGGGCTGGCCACCGGCCGTCTGAGCTTTCCGGCGGCGAACAGCAGCGCGTGGCGATTGCGCGTGCCCTGATCAATGAACCCGAAGTTTTGTTCTGTGACGAACCGACCGGAAACCTGGATTCAGAAGCCGGCAAACAGGTTTTAAACTTATTGCTGCGTCGGAATCGCGAGAAAAAAACGACGGTCGTCATGGTGACACACAGCCAGGAACTCGCGCAGGGGTCTCATAGAATTTTGCCGATTTGTGACGGGAAGATGGAGGTTTTATGCTGATTTATCTGAACGGAAAATTGGTCCCAAAAGAGAAGGCCCAAGTGTCGGTGTTTGATCACGGCCTTTTGTACGGCGACGGGGTCTTTGAAGGCATCCGCGCCTACAACAGTTTGGTGTTTAAGCTCAAAGAGCACATCGATCGGTTGTATGCCTCGGCGCAGGCCATCTCTTTAAAAATCCCCTTGACCAAGAGCGCTATGGAAAAGGCGGTCTTAGACACTCTGAAAGCCAACAAACTCAAAGATGCCTACGTGCGCCTGGTTGTGACGCGCGGGGAAGGGGATCTTGGATTGGATCCCAGGAATTGCGGCAAACCGACGGTGTTTGTCATCGCCGATAAGATCGCACTCTACCCATTGGAATTTTACAGAAAAGGCCTGACCATTGTGACGGTGCCAACGCGGCGCAATATTCCGGAGGCGATCAATCCGCAGATCAAGTCCCTGAATTATCTCAACAATATCTTAGGGAAAATCGAAGCGATCAATGCAGGCGTTCCCGAAGCGGTGATGTTGGATCAGAATGGTTTTGTGACCGAGTGCACGGGCGACAATATCTTTATCGTCAAAGGCAAGACAATGGTCACACCTCCCGTGTATGCCGGGCTCTTGAATGGGATTACCCGTTCGGCAGTCTTGGGTCTGGCGTCTAAGGTTGGCCTGCAAGCGCAGGAATCCATGATGACCAGATTCGATCTCTATACCTCCGATGAACTTTTCTTAACCGGCACCGCGGCAGAAATCGTGCCGGTGGTCAAAATCGACAACCGTCTGATCAACGAAAGCAAGGCAGGTCGTTTTACCCTCAAGCTTATCGAGGAGTTTCGGAAATTGACCAAAAAAGAAGGCCTGCGCTATGTTGTGTAATCTCTGCCATAAGAACCAGGCAACGGTGCATCTGACCGAAATCGTCGATAATCAGATGAATGAGTTGCATCTGTGCGATGACTGTGCCCGTAAAAAAAGCATGCAGATGGAGCAGCAATTCGGTTTGTCTGATCTCTTGGCGGGCCTGGTGGACTACGGCAAGCAGTTTGGCGCGCCGGGTGCCGGCGGCGCGGAAAAAGAGGGAGTAATCCTGCAGTGCAGCCGCTGTGGTCTGACCTATGAAGATTTTCGTAAGATCGGCCGACTGGGGTGTGGGGAATGCTATAGTGCTTTTGCGCGGCATCTGGCACCGCTCTTGAAGCGCATCCACGGCGCCAGTCAGCATCTGGGTAAGACGCCGTCTCAATTTGTGGAGACGTCTGCAAAGATGCCCAAGACAAAGGCGACGGAGATTGCCACTTTAAAAACACAGCTTCAAAAAGCCATTGAAGACGAGGAATTCGAAGAGGCGGCCCGCTTGCGCGATGCCATTAAAGAAGCGGAGTCCACAAGCAATGACAAAGAGCCTGAAAAAAATAATAAGGACGTTAAAAAAAGAAAGAAGTCCAGTGATTCTTGATGATTTGATCAATCGTATCAGCGGGTGGCTCAAGGGGACCGGACCTAACTCGGACATCGTGATTTCGTCGCGTATCCGTTTGGCGAGGAATCTGGCCCAAATCTCTTTTCCCCACTGGGCCAAAAAAGAAGAGTGCGAAGAAGCCTTGTGTCTCGTTAAGGAGGCGTTTGATAAGACGGAAGCGATCAAGGACGGCCTGTATTTGCGACTGGATGCCATAGACAGCGTTGACAAGCAGTTTCTGGTGGAAAGGCACCTGATGTCCAACGAACATGCCATCCGGTCAAACCAGAAAGCGCTGTTGGTGAATCCCGATGAAAACATTGCCATTATGGTCAACGAAGAAGATCATTTGCGCATCCAGGTGATGGAGTCCGGCTTTGATCTTGACGAGACCTGGAAAGTTGTCAACGCGCTGGACAACAGGCTCTCAGAGCTTCTGAGTTTTGCGTTCAAAAAAGACTGGGGGTATCTGACGGCGTGTCCGACGAATACAGGCACAGGCCTGCGCGGTTCGATCATGTTGCACCTGCCGGCTCTGGTGATGACGCGCCAGATCAACCGGGTCCTGGAGGCCATCGCAAAATTGAGTTTTACCACGCGGGGCCTCTACGGAGAAGGCACACAGGCGACCGGTAATTTTTTTCAGATTTCGAATCAGGTGTCTTTGGGGCAGAAAGAAGAAGAGATCCTTGGCAACATCAAGGGGGTTATCAAGCAAATCATCGAACAGGAAGAGAAGGGTCGCGAGGCCCTTTTGGGCGAGCATCGCGAGATGCTCGAAGACCGGGTCTGGCGGTCTTATGGAACGCTCAAAAGCGCTCATATCATCACCAGCAACGAAACTGTTGAGTTGTTGTCCATGCTGCGGTTGGGCAACGATATAGGGATTGTCAAAGATGTGGAGCGCAGCCTTATCAATGATTTATTTATTTTGACGCAGCCGGCACATCTTCAGAAACTCGAAAATAAAAAATTGTCGGCCAATGAACGCGATATCAAAAGGGCGCAGATTATCAGAGAACGTTTGGTCCATTAACGACTTCGGAGGGGGATGATGTTTAATAGATTTACCGAAAGAGCGCGTAAAGTCATCGTTTTGGCTAAAGAAGAAGCCAGGCGTTTTAACCACGATTACATAGGAACAGAACACCTGCTTTTGGGCCTGATCCGCGAAGGAGAAGGTGTGGCAGCGGCTGTCCTGCAGAAATTGGGTTTGAGCCTGGAGAGTATTCGCCTGGAAGTGGAAAAATTGGTTCAGCCGGGACCTTCCACACAGATCCAGGGCGATGTGCCTTTTACGCCGCGTTCCAAAAAAGCGCTGGAGTTGGCGGCTGAAGAAGCGCGTTCCCTGGGGCATAACTATATCGGCACAGAGCACCTTTTGTTGGGTCTCATTCGTGAAGGCGAAGGTGTTGCTTCGCAAGTGTTGTTGAATCTCGGTTTGGATTTGAACAAGGTGCGCAGCGAAATCATGGAATTGCTGGGTTCAGTCACTCCCGGTTTCGGCGCCCAGCCGGCGTCAAAATCAAAAACACCGGCGCTGGATGCCTTTGGCCGGGATTTGACCGCATGGGCTAAAGAAGGGAAATTGGATCCGGTCATCGGCCGCAAAAATGAAATTGAGCGCGTTATCCAAATTCTGGGCCGCCGCACAAAAAACAATCCGGTGCTTTTGGGCGAAGCCGGCGTTGGTAAAACCGCTATCGTCGAAGGCCTGGCACAGCAGATCATCATGAGCAATGTGCCTGAGATTCTGCGCAACAAACGCATCATCGTCATGGATCTGGCGCTCATGATCGCCGGCACGAAATACCGCGGCCAATTCGAAGAGCGCATCAAGGCTGTCATGGATGAAATCAAGCGCTCGCGCGATGTCATGATTTTTATCGATGAGCTCCACATGTTGGTCGGGGCCGGTGCCGCCGAAGGGGCCATCGATGCCTCCAATATTTTAAAGCCGGCGCTCTCGCGGGGCGAAATTCAGTGCATTGGCGCCACCACTCCCAATGAATACCGCAAATACATCGAGAAAGACGCCGCCCTGGAGCGCCGTTTCCAGACGATTATGGTCGAACCGCCGTCGGTCGATGAAACCATCGAGATTTTAAAAGGCTTGCGCGACCGTTATGAGCAGCATCACAATGTTGAGTATGGCGATGATGCGCTGACGGCCGCGGCTAAGTTTTCCGACCGATACATGAGCGGTCGTTTCCTGCCGGATAAAGCGATTGATCTCATCGATGAAGCAGGTTCTAGGGCCAGGCTTGATATTTTGACCGCGCCGCCCGACGTCAAACAGCTTGAAATCAACGTCGAGGAATTGCGCAAAGAAAAAGAGGCCTTTATCAAAAATCAGGATTTTGAGAAGGCCGCGAGTTTGCGCGACCAGGAACGTCAGGCGCGCCAGAGGCTGGATGAGGAAAAAAGAAAGTGGCAGGAGTCCAGAGATAAATCCAGACCAAAGGTCAACGAAGAACAGATCGCCAACATCGTGTCTAAAATCACGGGCATCCCCATCATTAAATTAGAGCAAAAAGAAAGCGAAAAGCTTCTGAGGATTGAAGATGAGATGCACAAGAGGGTTGTGGGGCAGGACGAGGCCCTCAGGGCCATTGCCCATGCGGTTCGCCGATCCCGAGCCGGGATCAAGAACCCTCGGCGCCCCATCGGCTCTTTTATCTTTTTGGGGCCTACCGGCGTCGGAAAAACGCTCCTGGGCCGGGCACTGGCGGAATTCATGTTCGGGGATGAAAACGCCCTGCTGCAGCTGGATATGTCCGAGTATATGGAAAAATTTAATGTCTCAAGACTTGTCGGCGCGCCACCGGGTTATGTGGGCTATGAGGAGGGCGGTCAATTGACGGAAAAAATCCGTCGGCGGCCATATGCGGTCATCCTCTTGGATGAAATCGAAAAGGCTCACCCCGATGTTTTCAATATTCTCTTGCAGGTGCTCGAAGACGGGAGGCTGACGGATAGCTACGGCAGAAAAGTTGATTTCCGCAACTGCATTGTGATCATGACGTCTAACGTCGGGGCAGAAATTCTGCGCAAGCAGGGGTCACTTGGTTTTGTGGCCCAGACCGGTGAAGTGACGTATCAGCAGATGAAGGAGCGCCTTTTAGATGAGGTAAAGAAGACATTTAAGCCTGAATTTTTGAATAGAATCGACGATGTTATTGTGTTCCGGCCGCTCGAGAAGAAGGATCTCTACAGCATCATTGAAATTGAAATGCGTGAGGTTCAGGAACGCCTGGCAGAACAGAAGGTCAAGTTGGAATTGGATCTCTCGGCCAAAGACTTCTTGATCGACAAAGGCTTTGACCCTGTGTTTGGCGCGCGTCCGTTAAAACGAACCATCCAGCGCTATGTCGAGGATCCTCTGGCCGAAGAATTGATCGCCGGCCGTATCAAGGAGGGGGCTTTGATCCGGGTGTGCCGCGATAAAGAAGAGTTGTTGTTTAAGAACGAAGGAGCAGGAGCCAATGTTCCTATTTAACAGAAGATTCTATATCGCCATCGGTGAAAAAATAACCCAGTTTATCAAGTTTTTCGGCGGGATTGCCGGACTGGGCGTTGCGACCCTGCGTTTGATTCCCGTCAAGCCCTACGGGGCTGCGCGGGTTTTTGAGCAGGCGAAAAAAATCGGCGTGGACAGCCTACCAATCGTTTCGCTGGTTTCTTTTTTTATCGGCATGATCATGGCGCTGCAGACGGCCTACATCATGCAGAAGATGTCGAGTGAAATTTATATTGCCAGCATCGTGGCGGTTTCTCTGACGCGCGAACTCGGACCTGTGATCACGGCCTTGATTGTGGCCGGCCGCAGCGGCGCCGGCATAACGGCAGAGCTGGGCACAATGACTGTTACCGAACAGGTTGATGCGCTGGTGACGCTGGGCTCTAACCCCATCAAATATCTCGTGGTGCCCAGGTTTTTAAGTCTAACGTTCATGCTGCCCATCCTGACGATTTTTGCCAATGCCATCGGAATTTTCGGCGGTTATCTGCTCTGTGTTAACCGCCTGAGCATCCGGTCAAGCACCTACATCAACATGACATTCCAAACGTTGGTTTACAAAGATTTATTCACAGGGTTGATCAAGACGATCTTTTTCGGCATGATCATTGCGCTTGTCGCCTGTCACGAAGGGTTGACGGTCAAGGGCGGCGCTGAAGGCGTTGGCAAGGCCACGACGAAATCCGTGGTCAACACATTCATTATGATTATTGCCGCGGATTGTTTCTTTACGGCATTATTCTACTTTTTCTTGGTCTAGCGGAGGCTCGCTAACATGGCGATGATTGAATTTAACAATGTGTCTAAAAATTTCAACGGCCGGCAGATCTTGGACCACATGACGCTGGTTGTTGAAGAAGGCGAGACCAAGGTCATCATTGGTCGTTCGGGTGTGGGCAAAAGTGTCACACTCAAGCACATCGTTCGTTTGTTGGAACCCGATGAAGGCGTTGTCAAGGTCGAGGGGCGCGATGTCTTGGAGCTCAAAGGCCGGGAGCTCAACGAGCACCACATGAAGATCGGTATGGTGTTCCAGGGGGGTGCCTTATTTGACTCTCTGACCGTGGGCGAGAATGTTGGGTTTCTTTTGAAGGAACACACCAGCGCCAAGCCGTCTGAGGTCGACGAGCGCGTCAAAGAATCTCTGGCCCTGGTGGGTCTATACAAAATAGAAAATTACATGCCGGCGGATTTGAGCGGCGGCATGAAGAAGCGCGTGGCCCTGGCGCGGGCGATTTGTTCACGTCCTAAAATTATTCTTTATGACGAGCCGACCACGGGGGTGGATCCGATCACGGCGGATGCGATCAACCTTTTGATCGACGAGCTTCATGACAAACTCAAAGTCACCTCCATCGTCGTGACCCACGATATGCGCAGCGCTTACAAGGTGGCCGACCGCATCGCCATGCTTTATGAGGGCAAGATCATTGCTGAGGGAACGCCGGATGAGATCCGTTATACCCACAATCCTGTTGTGCATCAGTTCATCACGGGCGCAGCCCACGGACCAATTACGGAAGGGCAGAGCTCGATCTTAAAGAGCGTTGAATAAAGAAAGGGAGACCCTATGGCAGACAGATCAAAATCCTTGGAATTGAAAGTCGGCATTTTTGTTTTTATCGGCATTGTGGTCCTGGCCTGGTTTGTGCTGTGGATCGGCGATTTCAAATTGATGAAGGTCGGCTACGACATCAAGGTTGTTTTTGGGTTTGCCAATGGGATCAAGGTCGGCGCTCCGCTGCGTTTGGCAGGCGTGGATCAGGGTGAGGTCAAGGAGATCGTCCTGACGCATGATGAGGCGACAGGAGATGCCAAGGTGACGATCAGGGCTTGGGTGGACAGCGGTGCCAAAATCCCGAAAGATTCGCGGGCCTGGGTCAACACATTGGGGCTTTTGGGTGAAAAATATCTGGAAATTATTCCTGGCAAGGACTACGACAATATCCTGGTGCCCGGCGATGTCTTGCGCGGCGAAGACCCGGCGTCTGTCCAG
>JAZDLY010000063.1:0-12539 GCA_043801485.1 Candidatus Omnitrophota bacterium
ACCCGGCACCGTGTCCCCATCCCTTGCCGTTAAAAATGATGCGGTCACCTTCAAAGGCAATGGTAAAGTTTGTGCTGCGAATCACATCCGGGCCTAACGCTGCCCGGAATTCTTTTGCCGAAATAAGCGTCTTGGCACCCCGGCCATCTTTGAGTTCCAGTGTGCGAACCCGCCCCCTTGCATTGCGTTCAGCGACTGAAATATTGACCAAATTGCCTTTTGAAGCGGCGACGGCCTGGAGTTTTTTCGCAATGGTTTTCAGATCAAGCGTTGCCTTCCAATAAAAATGGGGCGATTCCTGACAATAAGAACACACCCGACCCCCTTTCAAGGGGGCGATGTTGATCTTCCAGAGCTCGCCGGCGTCTTCGGTCATGCCGCCACAGGTGGCATGAAAATAGGTCGGGAACACTTTGCCCTGATAGGTCAGAATCTCTCCCCAGGTGAAATTAACGGCCCTGTTGGTTCTGCGTTTTTCGGAGTTACGGCCGCCGTAAACCTGTGAAGACACATCCGCCGTCACATCATAGTCTTTGGTTTTCATCACCTGACACTGATACAGCGCATACGTGCGGGTGGCCACAGCCTGAGCCTTGAGCGCGGCCAAGGGCCACTTTTCCGACACTTCGTGGTTGAGCACCCCCTTAACGTAAGCCTCAAGGTCTAGGATATTGACCACGAGAAGTTTCTGCCCGCCGGTTTTAAACAACACCACATCCCCGCGATACCTCCTGCCGTTGACTGTGATTCCGGCTTTCTTTTTTGAATGAATCTTTAAGGCCGTTGCGGGATATTCGGCGTTTTTGATTTTGATCCCGCGCGCCGTCGCTGTTGTTTTCGACGATGCAAGATTCCTGGCCTCTAGGAGCACTTTGCCGCTGCCTAGATCGGTCATCTCAAAAAACCCGGAAACAGAAAGCGTGACCTCGGGCACGTTGTTTAAAATCGCCACCCGGACAAACACAGGTTCCTTGCTCCAGACCGATGATGCCATAAAAAACATCGCCAGCGCCCCGCATGCCAAAACCCAATGTTTGCATTTTTTTAAGATTTTCATCGGTGCCTTGAAAAAAACCAGATGACCAGTGATAAAAACAGGCTTACTAAAATAGAAGTTGTGACAGGAAAATAAAACGTAAAATCCTTTTTCTCGATCAAGATATCGCCGGGCAAACGGCCCAAAAACGACATCTTGGCCAGCCACGGCCACAACAAACCCAGAAAAACCAGAACCAGCCCCGTCAAAATGAGTGCTTTTGCCATTGTTCGATAAAACGGATGATTTTGTTCATCATGGCCACAGCCTCAACAGGATATTCCCCAACGGCGGTTTCGGCCGAAAGCATCGTGTAGTCTGTCCCATCCAAAACCGCGTTGGCCACATCCGTCGCTTCCGCCCGTGTGGGAAGGCGATTCTCGGTCATGCTCTCAAGCATCTGGGTGGCTGTGATGACAAATTTCTTCTTTTTATTGCAACGCCGGATGATCTCTTTCTGGACGACCGGAACCTCTTCCAAAGGAATAGAGACGCCCATGTCGCCGCGGGCAATCATGATGCCATCGCTGGTCTCAATGATCTCCTCGATATTCCGGATTCCTTCTCTGTTCTCGATTTTGGCCACCACCTTGCAACGCGCCCGGTGCTGCCGCAATTCTTTTCTAACCTCCAGAATATCCCGTGCTGTGCGCACGAACGACTGCGCCAAAAAATCCAATTCATAGCGCGCAGCCACGCCGATATCGGCTTTGTCTTTGACGCTGAGCGCAGGGAAATGCAACCGGGCCTCGGGAATATTGAGACCTTTGTGTTCTTTCAGAAGGCCACCGACGACAACGCGCGTCTCCAGACACCGTCGGCTCACCGTCACAACCTTCAAGGCGATCGTCCCGTCATCGATATAAATATAGTGTCCGGGCCGGATTGCTGCCAGCGAGTCCTCGTAGTCAAAGCCAACCGTGTCCCCGGCGCCGACAATTGTTCCCTGACGGAGCCAAAACACCTGGCCTTTTTTGAGCGCCAGAGGCCGATGATTTTTCAGCGAACCCACACGGATACGGTGTCCTTCCAGGTCTCCCAAAAAACGGATGTGCCTGCGCAAAACGCTGTTGCAACGGCGCACGAGGCCAATGCGGTCTTCGTGCTCCTCAGGCGTGCCGTGTGAAAAATTCAGACGCACCACATCCAGGCCTGCGCGCATCATCCCGCGCACAACCGTCGGCGTGCTTGAGGCCGGACCTAGCGTTGCGATGATTTTTGTTCGGACCCGCGTCAACGGAAGAACTCCCTAGCGCCTGCTGCGGCGCTGCTCAATGCTTTCTTTCTCTGAATAAAGACAGCCGCAATAATTCTGATGATACAGGTCCCATTCTCTAGATACCTGATGAGACTCGGCAAACCCCTGCCGGAAATTGCGATTCAAAAATTCAAGAGCGTAAGTTGCAGCCACCTTTTCGCCCAAACGGGCAATTTCGGCGATATCCTGGTAAGGACTCGACAATAGCGTCGTCGTAAAAGCTCCGAATCCCTCTCTGTCAGCAACCCGCGCGGTCTCCTCAAGGCGGGTCTGCCAACAAAAACGATGCTGCGCTTGGCGGTCCGGCAGAGTGGCCATATTTTTGAGCATTTCTTCGAAGTCATAACGATGGTGGATTGTATTCAATCCGATGCGTTCGCTGGCCGCAATGACAGCGGCAACTCTCTTTTCGTATTCGGAAAAAGGATGGATATTCGGGTTATAAAAAAACCCGGCCACCTCATAGCCTTCCTGCCGCAGCGCTTTCACGGGATAAATAGCGCACGGCCCGCAGCAAATATGCAAAAGGACACTGGTGGAGGGCATGGGAATTGTTTAGAACAAATCGTCTTGGGTTTGGCGGTTGGCCTCAAGAAACGCCGAAATGCTGATAGGCCAATTTTGTTGCCTCGCGACCGCGTGACGTCCTTTTCAAAAACCCGGCCTTGAGAAGATAAGGCTCGATCGTGTCCATGATCGTATCGGCCTCTTCGTTGAGCGTCGCAGCCAGCGTCTCGATGCCCACAGGCCCGCCCTGATAAGTTGAGATGATCGTCTGGAGAACTTTTCGATCAACCTCGTCAAGTCCCTGAGCGTCAATCCCAAGTGTCTTGAGGGCAAGATCAGCGACATCGCGAGTGATCTTATTGTCGGCATGGACCTGAGCGTAATCACGCACGCGGCGTAAGAGCCGGTTGGCAATCCGGGGTGTTCCGCGTGCCCTTCGGGCAATCTCCGCAGCCCCCGCATCTTCGGTTTGGATCCCCAGAATCTTGGCAGACCGTCGCAAGATACTCTGAAGATCCTCGTCCTTATAAAAATCAAAATGATGCAAAATGCCAAACCGGGATCGCAGGGGCGAGCCGATCAGGCCTGCTCGGGTCGTGGCACCGACCAACGTGAAACGCTTGAGATTAAATTTGATGGTGCGCGCGTACGGCCCTTTGTCGATGACGAAATCAATCTGACAATTTTCCATCGCCGGATAAAGAAATTCTTCCACCACTTTGGACAAGCGATGGATTTCGTCAATAAAGAAAATATCGCCCTCTTCCAAATTCGTCAGAATGCCGATCAGGTCTCCGGCGCGCTCGATGGCAGGACCCGAAGTGGCAGTGATCTTGGTCCCCATTTCGTGGGCGATGCAATACGCCAGACACGTCTTGCCCAAACCCGGCGGCCCGCATAAAAGCACATGCTCCAGAGGCTCCTTGCGTTGCTTGGCGGCCGTCAGGGCAACGTTGAGATTATCCACGACGTCCTTCTGCCCGATGAATTCGCCCAGATTCGTCGGCCTCAGGGAAAGATTCAAAACAACGTCTTCGTCGGTCTCATTGCGCTCGATGGGCCGGGGAGGACCGGAGGCAGGTTCATCAAAACGATAGAAGGTTTCTTCCATGTTAGTGCGTCTCGGTGGATTGTTCCGGCAAAACGCGCACGGCAGGCTCCAGCAATTTGATATTGTCTGTGTTCCTCAAAACTTCCACTTCGCCAAACATGCTTTTCTGAACCACCAGCACTTCCTTCAGGCGGATCAACTCCAGAACCGCCAGGAAAGTAACGATGATCTCTATTTTGTTTTTCGCTTTGTCAAAAAGCTCTGTCATGCGCAGACGCGGTTGACCCAATAAAAGATGCAGAAGGTCGTGCACCTTGCCCTCGACCGTGAATTCATCCTTAATAACCTCATAAAAGAGTTCTTTGGGGACGTCTTTGAGAATTTTGGAGAACGCATTGATCAGGTCAAAAAGACTGGCCTCAAAATAGGATTCGCCCGTTTCTTTGTCTTCTAAGACAGGCTGCCTCTTGAAGATGTCCTGGCGCGCTCGCTCTTTGGAACGCAACGCCTCGGCCGCTTCCTTAAATTGCTGGTATTCTAAGAGCCGGCGCACGAGTTCGGCGCGAGGGTCTTTTTCCTCCTCCGGAATTCCATCCAACGGATTCGGCTCTTGCGGAAGGAGCATCTTGGACTTGATCTGCATGAGGGTGGCGGCAGTCACGATAAAATCGCCGGCAATATTCAAATCCAGCAATTTCATCACTTCCAGATAGCCAAGATACTGTTCCAGGATGACCGCAACGGGGATATCGTAGACATTGATTTCGCTTTTCTTGATCAAGTACAGAAGAAGATCAAAAGGTCCTTCAAAAACTTCCAGTTTTATTTTGTAGGACATTCCACCAACCTCATCGCTTGCCGGACAGCTTTCATCGTGTGGCGTGCCACGTCACTGGCTTTATCGCGGCCGTCGGCGAAAATGCGTTCCAGTGTTTTCTCATCCTCTAAGACCTTCTGCCGACGCTCGGAGATGGGCTCCAGGAGACAAACCAGCGCCTCGCCAAGGATCCTCTTGCATTCCGTGCAACCGGCTTGTGCATGACGACACCAATGCTCAACTTTTTCTTTCATTTCGGGAACAAAAATCTCGAAATAGCGATGCACGTTACAAAGTTCCGGATGGCCGGGGTCGGTCTTTTTGATCCGCTTGGGATCTGTGAACATGCTCTGTGTTTTTTTCAAGATCGTCTCTTTGGAATCTGACAAAGCAATAAAATTGCTGTAGCTCTTGCTCATCTTGCGGCCGTCGAGCCCCAGAAGCCGCGGTACGCTTGCCAAAAGCGGCTTTGGCTCGACAAACACTTCCCCGTAGAAACCATTAAACTTTCGGATGATTTCACGCGTCAATTCCAGATGCGGCAGTTGATCTTCACCGACGGGAACAACAGGGGCCTGATAAAGGGCAATGTCGGCCGCCTGCAAGACCGGATACCCCAGGAAGGCAAATGTGGAGAGGTGACGCCCCTTGATCTCGCGCAACTGTTCTTTATAAGTCGGGCAGCGCTCAAGCCAACCCAGAGGCGTTAAGACCGAAAATGCCATGTAGAGCTCCAGATGCTGCGGAACCTGAGATTGGATAAAAATAGTCGAGCGCTCGGGGTCGATGCCGCAGGCCAGCCAATCCGCCGCATTATCTCTGATGCATTCGCGCAGGCCCTTGAGGTGTTCGTATTCACTCATGAGCGCATGCCAATCAGCCACCATGAAAAAACACTCGTATTCGTCCTGTAGCTTCACCCAATTGTTCAGGGCCCCCACCAAGTGCCCCAGGTGGAGCTTGCCCGTGGGCCGCATGCCGCTCAAAATCCGCTTATTCTGCATCATTCCAATTTCCTGGCAATGCTCTCTAATTCAAAGGCATCGATAAAGTCGCCTTCTTTAACGTCTTCAAAATTGACCAGCGAAATGCCGCATTCAAAACCTTCCTGCACATCGCGCACGTCATCCTTGAACCTCTTCAACGCCGAAATTTTTCCCTCGTAAACAGACTGACCGTTGCGCACCAACACCACCTGCGCGCCGCGGAGAATCTTGCCCTTGCGGACCATGCAGCCGGCGACCAGGCCCGACTTGGAAAGCTTAAACACCTTGCGGATTTCGGCGCGGCCGAGAAATATCTTTTTAATTCTGGGCGACAACATCCCTTCCAGGGCGGCCTTCATGTCATTGACAATCTCATAAATGACACGGTAGGTGCGGATATCGATGCCTTCTTTGTGCGCCATGTCTTTGGCCAGGTTGTCCGGCTCCACATGAAACCCGATGATGATGGCATTGGATGCGACCGCCAGGACAACGTCAGACGTGTTGATGAGGCCCACACCCTTGTGCATCACGGTAATTTTGACTTCTTTGGTTCCGATCTTCTGCAGGGAATCCTCAATGGCCTCCAGCGATCCCTGCACATCGGCCTTCAAAATAATATTGAGCTCTTTGACGCCGCCGGATTTGATTTCTTTGTAGAGGTCTTCTAAGTGCAAATGCGCTCTTTTTAAGGCCGGCTCCAGCCGTTGGCGCCTGGATTCTTCCTGTTTGCGCGCCACGATATCGCGGGCCTTTTTCTCATCGTTGACCACATAAAAATGTTCGCCGGCCTCGGGCACGCCGGAAAGCCCGGTGATCTCCACCGGCATCGACGGCCCCGCCTCTGTCGTGGGCTGACGCAGGCTATTGAACATGGCCCGGATGCGACCACTCTGATTTCCTGCGATCACAAAATCACCGACGTTCAAAAGGCCGCTCTGCACCAAAATCGTTGCCAAAGGCCCACGGCCCTTGCTGAGTTTTGCCTCCACAACCACACCCTTGGCCTCGCCTTCACAACAAGCCCTAAGCTCCAGCATTTCGGCTTCCAGCAAAATCATCTCCAGCAACCGATCGATGCCCTCTCCTGTTTTGGCCGAAACGCCGACCGCAACCGTCTTGCCACCCCAATCCTCTGGCGTCAAACCCAATTCATTGAGCTGACGCTTGAGCTTCTCGACGTCCGCCTGGGGCTTATCGATCTTATTCATGGCCACAACAACAGGAACACCGGCAGCCTTGGCATGATCCAATGCTTCCACGGTCTGAGGCATGACACCATCGTCGACTGCTACAACCAAAACAACAATATCCGTCACATTGGCCCCGCGGGCCCGCATGGCCGTAAAGGCTTCATGGCCCGGCGTATCCAAAAAGGTAATCCGGCCTCTGGGCAACTTTACTTCATAGGCTCCGATGTGCTGTGTGATCCCCCCGTGTTCTGATTCCACGATTTTTGTGCGGCGGATCACATCCAAAAGCGAAGTCTTGCCGTGATCCACGTGGCCCATAAACGTCACGATGGGCGAGCGTTGCTTGTTCTTTGCGGCATCCGACTTGTCGTGTGTTTTGACAACAAGCTCTTCTAAGCTCGGTGGCTTCACGAGGCCATAGCCGTACTCGGCAAAAATAGTCTCAACAATCTCTTCGCTCAAATTCTGGTTGATGTTGGGGAATAATTTAAATTTCAACATCAAAAGCTTAATGAGATCATTGGTCCTCAAGGAAAGTTTTTCGGCCACGTCTTTGACAGAGGCCGGAACCGTCATCTCCAAGGGTTTGAGGATTTTGACCGATGGCGAGGCAACAACAACTTCCGGCTCTTCCTCGTCGGCTCCCGAAGGCGCAACAGAAGGCAAAACATCTTCTTTCTTATCTTGGCGCGGGGCAACGGTGGGCGTTCTGGATCTTCTTGAGACTGTTCTTTTGTCTTTCAGGATTGGTTTTGCCTGATCCAGCTTTTTAGGAACAACCGCTGTTTGGGCCGCCGCTCTTTCTTCGCGGAACAACTTCACCACATCTTCGTCAAGATTGGTCATATGGGAAGCAGCTGCGATATGGCGAGCTTTGAGTTTCGAAAGCATATCTTTGCTCGACAAACCCAGTTCTTTGGCTAATTCATGGACTCTCATGATGCTTGTTCCAGCCTTTCTTTGGCCGCGGCAATGATTTTCTCCGCCTTTTTGCCACCGATTCCCTTGATTTCGGTCAGCTGCTCAACGGTCGCGTCTTTTAGTTTTTCCAAGGTATCAAATCCGGAATCCATCAGGGCATCGATGAGCTTCTCGCCAATGCCTTCCAAATTAAGGTCAGCCCTGGCCTTCTTAACCTCTTCCTTTTCTTGGATAATCTCTTCCCGGGTGCGGATGTCTAAGTCCCAGCCGATGAGGCGCGATGCAAGCCGCACGTTCTGGCCGTGCTTGCCGATCGCCAGCGACAGCTGGTCTTCGGCCACAATCACCTGCGCACGGCTATGTTCCTTATCCAACCGGATCTCGGTGATTTTGGCCGGAGACAGAGACGCGGCAATATACTCCCTCAAATCATCGCTCCAGCGGATGATGTCGATTTTCTCTCCCTGCAATTCGGTCACGATATCCTTGACACGGGAACCGCGCATGCCGACACACGCGCCGACGCAATCCACTTTTTCGTCTTTGGACCAGACGGCAATCTTGGTCCGCTCCCCTGCCTCGCGCGAAATGGATTTGATTTCAACGATGGCTTCGAAGATTTCAGGCACCTCAAGCTCAAAAAGTTTTTTGACGAACAAGGGGCTCGTGCGCGAAAGAATAATCTGCGGACCCTTGGCCTCCCGCCGCACATCCAGGATATAGGCACGAACTCTCTGCCCCTGCCGGAAATCATCGCGCGGCGACTGCTCGCGCTTAGGCATAAACCCTTCAGCCTTGCCCAGAAGGTCCACAATGATGTTGCCTTTGTCGAAGCGGTAAACCAGGCCGCTGACGATGTCGCCGACCTTGGCGCTGAATTCCGTAAAAATCACGTCTTTTTCCGCCTCGCGGAGCTTCTGAATGATAACCTGTTTGGCGGTCTGGGCGGCGATGCGTCCGAAATCAACGGACTTCACTTCTTTCTCGTCCAAAAAGGCGCGAATCTTTCCGTCGGTTCTATCAATGCTCGCGCGGATGTTTTCCGTCGTCTTGGCGCCGATCGCCTTTTTGACGGCGCTCACCATGGCCGACTCCACCGCCGCAATCAAAACTTCCTTGTTGATGCCGCGCTCCCGTTCGATATGATCTAAGATTGCCAACAATTCGCTGCTCATGAAATCACCTGTTTCGCTTTGTTGATTGTCCCCAAGGGGATTTTGATTGTTTTTTGTTGTGTGTTGATCTCGATATGATCTGCGTCGATAGACACCAGATGCCCCAAATATTCAATTCTGTCTCCAACGGGTTCCTTCAAAAAAATACGCAGATCGCGACCCAAAACCCGTTTGAAATCACCGGCACAGACCAACGGACGGTCTAAGCCCGGCGAAGACACCTCCAAGGAATAGGCCTCAAACAAAAGTCCCAAACGATCGACGAGATCACCCAGCTCCCGGTTCAAACGGCTGCATTCATCGAGCGTGATGCCGCCTTCCTGGCGATCCGCCAAAATTTCCAGGACGAGCTTGCCGCCAGCCCTGGCCAAACGCAAGTCCACCAGAACAAAACCCTGCCGGGACAAATGCTCTTCAAACTCCGGTTTGAATTTTAAAAGAATGTCTTCTTTGCTCATTGAAAGTGCTCGCTGGGAATCGGGTCACCTTCGGTGAATTTCTTCAAAAAATCAGGCACGTGCCCCGTTGCCTTAAGTTCGTAAATCCTCCGCGCGCCGTCCTGTCTTTGTTCCAAAGCAAAAATATCATGGACCGCGTATTCCTTGTGATTTTCCTTGCCGACTTCGGAAATCGCCACCACGCGGCGCGTGCCGTCCGTCAGCCGGTCAACAATCACAACAAGATCAATGGCTGAGATGATCTGACGGCGGACAAGTTCAGCAGAAACATTGACATGACCCATCATCGCCATGGTCTCCAGCCGCAGGAGGGCATCCAGGGCAGAATTGGCGTGCAACGTGGTCATAGAACCAACCCGGCCGATGTTCATGCTCTGAAGCATATCCAGGGCTTCTTCGCCGCGAACTTCGCCGATGATGAGGCGGTCCGGCCTCATGTGCAGGGCATTGCGCACCAAATCCCGGATGTTGATCTCTCCCTTGCCTTCAATCGTCGCGGGCCGAGTTTCGAGCGCCACGCGGTGCTTGTTCTCCATGCGAAGCTCCAGAGTATCCTCGATCGTAATCACGCGCTCCAGGTCCGGGATGTAGACAGCCATGGCATTGAGGATCGTCGTCTTCCCCGAGCCGGAGCCGCCTGCGATGATGATGTTCAAATGATTCCGGACACAGGCCTTGAGAAAATCCGCAACCTTGTCGTTGATCGTGCGTCGCGCGATCAAATCCTGGATCCCCAGCACCCTGCGATGGGCCTTGCGGATGGTGAGTACCGGACCGAACGGCGCCACAGGCGACCGCACGACATTCAGCCGGGAACCGTCCGGAAGACGAGCATCCACATAAGGCTCAAATTCCGTCACGCGGCGGCCCGACGGCGACAAAATCCTCTCAATGGTAAAATTCAACTGCTCCTCATCCTCAAACGTAAAATCTGTTTTTTCGATTTTTCCGTCCATCTCCACATAAATTTCTTTAGGGCCGTTGACCATAATCTCCCAAACGCTGGAATCTTTGATCAGGCGGTCAATGGGACCCAGGCCAAAAATCTCGTTGATAACCTCTTCGATGATGTAACGCCTCAGGTCATCATCAAGATGCCCTTCCAGACGGCGCTGCGCGAGTGGTTCCAGGATAGCTTCAATTTGACGACGGACCAAAGCATCGTCTGTTTTGTACGTCAAAGAGCTTTTCTTGATGCGCTCCAGGACTTTTGCCTTGACTTCATCTTTCAATTTGCTGATGCGTTCAAATCTGTCCATGCCACTCCTTTAGGCGGCTCTTAAAGCCTCAACGGCCTCCATGAGCTTCTCGGCGCTGACATCCTGAATTTCCGGTGAACGCCGCGCCTTGATTTCGATGGTTTTGTCTTTGAGCCACTTGTTGCCCAGTGTCAGGCGCAAAGGAATCCCCAAAAGGTCGGCGTCTTTAAATTTGACGCCGGCGCGCTCATCGCGGTCATCGACCAAAACTTCATAACCGGCTCTCTGGAACTGGTCCTGCAACGCTAAAGCCTGCTGAAACAAATCTTCCCCGGAACAATTGACGCAAATGATCACGATATCAAAGGGCGCGACCTCTGCCGGCCAACAAATTCCGTCTTTGTCATGATTTTGCTCGATAACAGCGGCAACCAGGCGACTCACGCCAATGCCATAACAGCCCATCTGCACAATTTGCTGCGTGCCTTTTTCATCGAGGAATTTAACACCCAGAACCTTGGAATACTTTTCTCCCAATTGAAAAATATGACCGACCTCCAAGGCATTTGTCTTGACCATATCTTGCTGGCAATGGGGACAGTTGTCGATCTGGGCATCCATCGGTCCCTTGACCTCTGGACATGTCCCGCACTGGTAATAAACATCCTCGCCGCTTTCCGCAGGCACCATGAACTCATGGGACACATCGCCACCGATGACACCGGAATCGGCTTTCAGCGACACGAACGTCAAACCGCAACGCCGAAAGATGGTTTCATAGGCTTGGCGCATCTTCTCGTAAATCTCCGATAGACCATTGGTGTCCCTGTCAAAACTATAGGCATCCTTCATGATAAACTCGCAGCTGCGCACCACGCCAAACCGGGGCCGCAGTTCATCACGGAATTTGGTCTGGATCTGATAAAGGCAAAACGGCAAATCCCGGTAAGATTTCACATAGCTGGCCGCCAGTTCCGTGATGACTTCCTCGTGCGTCGGCCCCAGACAGATCTTACGGCCCCGCCTGTCAACAAAGCGGATCATGGTCTGGCCCATGAGCTCATCGCGGCCCGTGCGCTGCCACAATTCCAAAGGTTGCAAGCCCGGCAGGAGCAATTCCTGAGCCCCGGCCTTATTCATCTCCTGACGGATGATCCCCTTAATCTTAGAAAGAACTCGATACCCTAAAGGCAGGTACGAATACACGCCCGACATGAGCATGCGCACCATGCCGGTTCTGAGCATCAGATTATGACTGACACTCTCAGCGCTCTCCGGCGCTTCTTTAAAAGTGGTGAGAAATGTTTTTGTCCAAAGCATACAAGTAAGGACTATAATGTATGAACACCTGAAATATTTCCTTGTTCGCGAAAGCTCACAAGGACTGCGCTAAATGCACCTGCGGTGCACAATAAGATTGAATTGTTTGTCCTTGTTCGCTTGAGCTCACAAGGACTGCGCTAAATGCACCTGCGGTGCACATTAGGGTGCTTGTTCGGCGTTGAAAATTTCCTGCGGCAAATCGATCCCGTGCAATCTAAACCGCGGGAAAAACCCCGGCACAACCCCCCCGGTTTTCCAACGGCCGATGACACTTTTGTCCGCCTCGGAAACGCCCTGGATCTCATAAGAAAAAAGGTCTTTTAAGATCACTTCGTCGTGTTCCATGCCGTCGACTTCGGTCAAGTGCGTGATCTTTCGTTGCCCGTCGATCAGCTGCTCCTGCATGACGATCAAATCTATGGCGTTTTTCGCGACGTAGTCCAGGATCTCTTCTGCCGGCTTACCTATGAGAACAACGCTTTTAGCAGTAATGCCGTCCTTTTTGAGATTCTGAGCAACTTTAGCCAGGTAGTCTTTGCCCCATGCTTCTGCCTTCTTGTCTGATTGAGCGAAGTAGTTTTTATCCTCGATAGAATAAACCGAACGTACATCAGT